>JBAPQQ010000497.1:0-3314 GCA_049280695.1 Mycobacterium sp. | reverse complement strand
GGCGTCGCGGCGCAACGGGCGCCGGTGGGCGACCCGTCGGGGGCTGCGCGCGTGAGCGCCGCCGATGAGCCGCTTGCGCGAAGAGCGACAGATGATGAGCCGCTTGCGCGAAGAGCGACAGATGATGAGCCGCTCTCGGGGAGAGCGACAGATGATGAGCCGCTCGCGGGGAGAGCAGATGGCACCGCGATCCAGAAGATCATCGAGGACGCGCTCGACGAGCACTCGCTGCCCTACTTCCACCACGGGGGCACCCACGGCGGGCCGCCGGGCATCATCGTCGAACTCCCCGGTGAGCGCCGGCTCAAGACCAACACGATCCTGACCGTCGGCGAGCATTCGGTGCGGGTGGAGGCCTTCGTCTGCCGCAAGCCCGACGAGAACCACGAGGCGGTGTACCGGTTCCTGCTCAAGCGCAACCGCCGGCTCTACGGCGTGGCCTACACGCTGGACAACCTCGGCGACATCTACCTCGTCGGGCGCATGGCGCTGGCGTCGGTGACCGCCGACGAGATCGATCGGGTGCTGGGACAGGTGCTCGAGGCCGTCGACGACGACTTCAACACGCTGCTGGAACTTGGCTTTTCCACGTCGATCCGACGCGAATGGGCGTGGCGGGTGTCGCGCGGCGAGTCGCTGAAGAACCTGCAGGCGTTCGCGCACCTGATCGATCAGGACGAGCCCTCGGCGCCGTGAGAGACTCTCTGGCATGGGAGATGTCGGCACGCTCGTGCTGCTGCGCCACGGCGAAAGCGAATGGAACGCGAAGAATCTGTTCACCGGCTGGGTGGACGTCGACCTCACCGAGAAGGGCCGGGCCGAGGCGATCCGCGGCGGCGAGCTGATCGTCGAGCATGGCCTGCTGCCCGACGTGCTGTACACGTCTCTGCTTCGCCGCGCCATCACCACCGCGCACCTGACGCTCGACAAGGCCGACCGGCTGTGGATACCCGTCAAGCGCAGCTGGCGGCTCAACGAGCGCCATTACGGCGCGCTGCAGGGGCTGAACAAGGCCGAGACCAAGGAGAAATACGGCGAAGAGCAGTTCATGAAGTGGCGGCGCAGCTACGACACGCCGCCGCCGCCCATCGAGCGCGGCAGCAAGTTCAGCCAGGACACCGACCCCCGCTACGTCAACATCGACGGCGGCCCGCTCACCGAATGTCTGGCCGACGTGGTGGCCCGGTTCCTGCCCTACTACACCGACGTGATCGTGGGTGAGCTGCGGCTGGGCAAGACGGTGCTGATCGCCGCGCACGGCAACTCGCTGCGCGCGCTGGTCAAGTACCTCGACGGCATGTCCGACGACGACGTCGTCGGGTTGAACATCCCGACCGGAATCCCGTTGCGCTACGACCTCGACGAGAACCTGCGGCCGCTAGTGCCGGGTGGGCAGTATCTGGACCCGGAGGCGGCCGCGGCGGGAGCAGCCGCGGTTGCGGGTCAGGGTGCTTCGGCAAACAGCCGGTGAACGGCAGCCGAATACCTGCGCCTCCGCGTGTGAGATGTCCCGAAATGGCCGCACCCTGCTGGGATGACGTTCACCCAGAACGTACGATTTGGCCGTGACTGTGGCGTCTGCGGTCCTTGTGGCCGTGGTAGCGGCCCTGGTGGCGCTGGTAGTGGGCCTCGCCGTCGGCGCGGGGGTGATGCCGCGGATCGCCGAACGCAATCGGCGGGTCGCCGCCCGGCAGGCCGGGCTGACGGTCTCGCAGATGCTGCAACGCATCGTGGCGCTGGCGCCGTTCGGTATCGCGGTCGTCGACAACCACCGCGACGTCGTCTTCTTGAACGCACGTGCGCAGGAACTCGGCCTGGTGACCGACCGGCTGCTCGACGACCGGGCGTGGGCCGCGGCGCTGCGGGTGCTCTCCGGCGGCGACGACGTCGACATCGACCTGTCGGCCGGCCGGACCCAGTCCGGGCGGTCCGGCCTCGCGGTCCGCGGACGGGTGCGCCTGCTCACCGAGGAAGACCGCCGGTTCGCCGTCATGTACGTCTTCGACGACTCGGAGGTCGCGCGCATGGAGGCGACCCGCCGCGACTTCGTCGCCAACGTCAGCCACGAGCTCAAGACACCCGTCGGTGCGATGGGCCTGCTGGCCGAGGCGCTGCTGGAGTCGGCGGACGACCCCGAGATGGTCCGCCGCTTCGGCGAGAAGATGCACGTGGAGTCCCAGCGGCTGGCGAACATGGTCAACGAGTTGATCGAGCTGTCGCGGCTCCAGGGTGCCGAGCGGCTGCCCGAATTGGAGGCTGTCGACGTCGACACCGTTGTTGCCGAAGCACTTTCACGCTCGAAGGTGGCCGCCGACAACGCCTACATTTCGATCGCCACCGACAGGCCAAGCGGATTCCGGGTTCTCGGAGACCAGGCGCTACTCGTCACCGCGTTGGCCAACCTGGTGAGCAACGCGATTGCGTACTCGCCGCCCGGTTCCCCGGTGTCGATCAGCCGGCGCCGGCGCGGAGGCAATATCGAGATCTCGGTGACCGACCGGGGCATCGGCATCGCGCGTGAGCACCAGGAGCGCGTCTTCGAGCGATTCTTCCGGGTCGACAAGGCCCGCTCGCGTGCGACCGGGGGCACAGGGCTGGGGCTGGCGATCGTCAAGCACATTGCCGCCAACCACAACGGAATCATCAGGTTGTGGAGCCAACCGGGCACCGGCTCGACGTTCACGTTGTCGATCCCGGCGTACGAAGACACCGACGGAGAGGAAGTATGACGTCGTGACCAGTGTGCTGATCGTGGAGGACGAGGAGTCACTCGCCGACCCGCTGGCATTCCTGTTGCGCAAGGAGGGCTTCGAGGCGACCGTGGTCGCCGACGGGCCCACCGCGCTGGCCGAATTCGACCGCGCCGGAGCCGACATCGTGCTGCTGGACCTGATGCTGCCCGGAATGAGCGGTACCGACGTGTGCAAGCAACTACGGGCGCGCTCGAGCGTGCCGGTGATCATGGTGACCGCCCGCGACAGCGAGATCGACAAAGTGGTCGGGCTGGAACTCGGTGCCGACGACTACGTCACCAAGCCGTATTCGGCGCGCGAGCTGATCGCGCGGATCCGGGCCGTGCTGCGCCGCGGCGCCGAAGCCGACGACTTCGGCGCCGACGACGGCGTGCTCGAGTCCGGGCCGGTGCGGATGGACGTCGAACGCCATGTGGTGTCGGTGAACGGCGAGCCGATCACGTTGCCGCTCAAGGAGTTCGACCTTCTCGAGTACCTGATGCGCAACAGCGGCCGGGTGCTCACGCGTGGCCAGCTGATCGACCGGGTGTGGGGCGCCGACTACGTCGGCGACACCAAGAC
>JBAPQQ010000496.1:0-10288 GCA_049280695.1 Mycobacterium sp. | reverse complement strand
GCGACACCGGCATTGATGGACACCAAAGCGGCCGCCACCGCCGTCGCGACGAACATCATCCCCAGGAACAGCAGCCCGCTGCCGAGGAACACCGACGCGAAGAACCGGTCCTCGTAACGGTCGAACCCGTCGCGCACCACCCCGATGAACCACAGGAAGCTGATCCCGGCGAACGGCATCAGCACCGCCGCGGTGGTGATGCTGTTGTCGTCATTGGCCAGCCACGCCTCAGAATCTCCCACGCCTTCAGGCATTCTCAGCCGGATGAGAACGATGACCGCGCCGAACAGCAGGGCGAACAGCACGCCCGCGAGCGCGGCAGCCCGCGGCGTCTTCAGCTGATGCAGGTGCGTGGAAGGCGACGTCACGGCGTCATGGTCTCATGGCTGACCCGGCAGCAGCCGCACCATGAGCCCGTGCGCCTCGGCCAGCAGCGCGCCGTCGTCGTCGGCGAGTTCTCCGGAGACGAACGCCTTGCGGCCCTCGGCGGAATTCACCCGGCCGCGCACCACCAGCGGCCGCTCGACCGGCGTGACCTTGCGGTAGTCGACGTGCAGGAAGGCCGTCCGGCTGATCGGCCGGTTCGAGGCGTGCACCACCATTCCGAACAGCCAGTCGAACAGCAGCGGCAGCACGCCGCCGTGCACGGCCGAATTGCCGCCGACGTAGTAACGGGTGAAGTGTCCGCGCATCTCGACGCCGTCGGGCGCATAGCGCGTCAGCATCCACGGCGGCATCAGCAGGCTGCCCATCCCCGGCAGCTTGTGGGCGCGCCCCGCCGGGGGCAGCCCTTCCGGCGCCTCCGACGGCGTCAGCAACTCGACGAGTTCCTCGGCCCAGTCCGCGGCCTTCTCCCAGTCGTCCTCGGCCGGGTTCGCCGACACCGCCAGATCTTGCAGCCGGCGCATCGCGGACACGAACCGCGCGAAGCTCTCCGGCGGTTCGGCCGCCTCGTAGTCGGGGAACCCGCCGTGCTTGCGGTAGTCGGGGTCCATCGGCTCCGTGCTCACGTGCGCACCTGCAGGATGTCGCGGCGCACGATGGTCTGGTCACGGCCGGGCCCCACGCCGATGCACGAAATATCGGCTCCGGCAAGCTCTTCCACCCGCAGCACGTAGTCGCGAGCCTTCGCCGGCAGATCGTCGAAATCGCGGGCGGCAGAGATGTCCTCCCACCAGCCGGGCAGCTCTTCGAAGATCGGCTCGGCGCGCATGAATTCGCTTTGCGTCATCGGCATCTCGTCGGTGCGCCGGCCATCGACCGTGTACCCGACGCACACCGGCACGGTCTGCAGGCTCGACAGCACGTCGAGCTTGGTCAGGAAGAAGTCGGTGATGCCGTTGACCCGCGTCGCGTAGCGGGCCACCACCGCGTCGAACCAGCCGCAGCGGCGCCGTCGTCCCGTCGTCACGCCGACCTCGCCACCGGTCTTGGCCAGATATTCGCCGTGCTCGTCGAGCAGTTCGGTGGGGAACGGCCCGGAACCCACCCGCGTGGTGTACGCCTTCAGGATTCCCAGCACCGTGGTGATCCGGGTGGGCCCGATGCCCGACCCCACGCAAGCGCCGCCCGCGGTCGGATTCGACGACGTCACATAGGGATACGTGCCGTGGTCGACGTCGAGCAGCGTTCCCTGAGAGCCCTCGAGCAGAACCGTCTCGCCACGCTCGAGTGCGGTGTTGAGCAGCAGCCGGGTGTCGGCGATGCGGTGCGCGAAGCCTTCGGCCTGAGCGAGCAGCGTGTCGACGATCGTGTCAGGATCCAGCGCTTTGCGGTTGTAGATCTTGACCAGCACCTGGTTCTTGAATTCCATTGCGGCTTCCACCTTTTGAGTGAGAAGCGCCGGATCGCGCACGTCGGCCACCCGGATGCCCATGCGAGCGATCTTGTCCTGGTAGCACGGCCCGATGCCGCGGCCGGTGGTGCCGATCTTCTTGTTGCCCAGGTAGCGCTCGGTGACCTTGTCGATCGCGACGTGATACGGCATCAACAGGTGCGCGTCGGCGGAGATCAGCAACCGCTCGGTATCCACGCCGCGCTCTTGGAGCCCACGCAGCTCCGAGAGCAGCACCCCCGGGGCGACGACGACGCCGTTGCCGATCACGTTGGTGACGCCCGGCGTCAGGATGCCCGACGGGATCAGGTGCAGCGCGAAGTTCTCACCGCTGGGCAGCACCACGGTGTGGCCGGCGTTGTTGCCGCCCTGATAGCGCACCACCCACTGGACGCGACCCCCGAGCAGATCGGTGGCCTTGCCCTTGCCTTCGTCGCCCCATTGGGCGCCGATCAGCACGATTGCCGGCATGGTCTCTCCCGCATAGTGTGATGCAGCCGGTGACACACCCTATCTGAGCTTTGCGCAGGAGTTTCGCTTTGACCGCCTCCGTCGCCGTACTGCCGTTTCCCGGCCGCACAGCGCCCCGGCCGCTGCGCGGGCTGCCCGTCGCTTCGCTGTACGAACTCGGCGATTACCGCCGGGTGGTGGTCGTCGGCTCGAAGGCAGACCTGGCAACGGTGCTGACGGCGCTGTTGCGTGCCGAAAAGCTCGACGTGGAAATCGCTTTGGTGCCCGGCCGCGTCGGCGCACGACGGGCGGTTTCGGGTGAGGCGCAGCGCGTCCCGTTGATCCGCGACGACACCGGCGCCGCGATCGTCGGGGCGGCGGAGTGGCGGGGCGCCGACGGACTGTTGCACGGGGAGGCGGTGGTCGACGACACCACGTTGTTCGACGGCGAGGTTTCCGGGGTGCGCATCGAGCCGACGCTGGCGATGCCCGGGCTGCGGGCAGCGGTGCTGACTGGCAGCAGGCGAGGCCGCTGGGTGACCGGGCGCGCTGCGCAGCTCGGCACGACGGGCGCCGTCGTCACCCGCGACGGCGTCGTCACGTCGCGGCCGGTGCGCCGCTCGACGTTCTATCGGCACGTCAAAGGCTGGCTGCGGGTCGGCTGATCGCCGAGTTCAACGCCATCGGCCGCGTCGAACTCGCGTACTTTCGTGGGGTGAACATCCGTCCGATGCGCCAGTCGGTGCGTCCCAGCCCCGTCTTCCTGGCCATTTGCGCCGTCACCGCAGTGGGCGCCGTGCTCGCGTGGCTGGCCGAGTCGGACCGGACTCCGCTGGCGTACCTCGGCGTCTTCGTGTTCGTCATCGCCGGCTGGCTGGTGTCGCTGTGCCTGCACGAGTTCGCGCACGCGTTCTTGGCGTGGCGCTACGGCGACCACGACGTCGCCATCCGCGGCTATCTGACGCTCAATCCGCTGCGCTACTCCAATCCGCTGCTGTCGCTGGGCCTGCCGCTGATCTTCATCGCGCTCGGCGGAATCGGGCTGCCGGGCGGGGCCGTCTACGTGCGCACCTCCTGGATGACGCCGAGGCGGCGCACGACGGTCGCACTCGCCGGCGCGGCCGTCAACGCGGCCCTGGCGGTGATCCTGCTGGTGGTGACCGCCGTGTTCGCCCACGGAAGCCATGCGGTGTTCTGGTCCGGCATGGCGTTCTTGGGGTTCCTGCAGGTGACCGCGGTCGTGCTGAACCTGCTGCCGATCCCCGGACTCGACGGGTACGAAGCGTTGGAGCCCCATCTGAGTTATGAGACTCAGCGCGCGTTGGCGCCCGCCAAGCAGTACGGCTTCCTGATCCTGCTCGTCGTGCTGATCGCGCCGCCGCTGAACCAGTGGTTCTTCGGGGTGGTGTTCTGGTTGTTCGACTTCTCCGGCGTGGATCCCCGACTCGCCGGCGCGGGAATGGACCTGACGCGGTTCTGGTCCGCCTGGCGCTGACGAGACAGCCCTTGACACATGCGCGCTAACGCATAGATTTCAGGCATGGGCGCCGGCCACGACCACACCAATGCCGACGCCCGGGTGTCGCGGATGGTGATGGCCGCTGCGGTGCTCACCGGCTTCTTCTTCGTCGAGCTGGCGACTGCACTGCTGATCAACTCGATCGCGCTGCTCGCCGACGCCGGGCACATGCTGACCGACCTGGTCGCGCTGTTCATGGGGCTGACGGCGGTGGTGCTTGCTCGCCGCGGGAGCAACTCGGCCGCCCGAACCTACGGCTGGCATCGCGCCGAGGTCTTCACCGCGGTCGGCAACGCGATACTGCTGCTGGGCGTCTCGATCTTCATCCTCTACGAGGCCGTCGAACGGCTCAGCGACGCGCCGGACGTGCCCGGCGTGCCGATGATCGTCGTGGCGGTGGCCGGACTCGTCGCCAACGCCGTCGTCGTCCTGCTGCTGCGGTCCAGCTCGAAGGAGAGCCTGGCCGTCAAGGGCGCGTACATGGAAGTCGTCGCCGACACCGTCGGCAGCATCGGTGTGCTGATCGCCGGTCTGGTGACGGTGACCACGCATTGGCGGTACGCCGACGTCGTCGTCGCGGTGTTCGTCGCGCTGTGGGTGCTGCCGCGGGCGTTTGCGCTCGCCCGGGCGGCGTTGCGGATCCTGTCGGAGTCGTCGCCGCGACACATCGACGTCGACGAACTGCGCACGGCGCTGTCCGCCGTCGACGGCGTGCTCGACGTCCACGATCTGCACGTCTGGACGCTGGTACCGGGCAAGGACATGGCCACCGCGCACCTCACCAGCTGCGACGACTCCGCGCGCGTACTCGCCGACGCGCGCGCGGTGTTCGCGGCGCGCGGGGTGGAGCACGCGACGGTGCAGGTCGAGCCGCCGGAGACCGCCGACGACTGCCAGGGCGATGCTGACTGGTGAGCCGACTGGCGAGTTAGAGCCCGAGCGTCCCCCGCGCGCTCGGATCGCAGTCGTCGAGCAGGTCGAGGCACCGGTTGTACTCGTCGGTCTCCCCGATGGCGTCGGCCGCCCGCGCCAGCGCGGCCACACAGCGCAGGAATCCCCGGTTGGGCTCGTGCTCGTAGGGGACCGGGCCGAACCCCTTCCAGCCGTTGCGGCGCAGCTGATCCAAGCCCCGGTGGTAGCCGGTGCGGGCGTACGCGTATGCCGTGACGGCCTTGTCGTCGGCCAGCGCGTCCTCGGCCAGCTGCGCCCAGGCCACCGAGGCGGACGGATGAGCGGCGGCGACGATGGCGGGGTTCTCGTCGGCCTGCAACTCGGCCTCGGCCTGGGGGTCGCCGGGCAGAAGGACCGGGTCGGGCCCCAGCAAGTCGCCGAACTGAGTCATGGCCACCATTGTGCCGTGCGGCAATGGCGCCGCCGCAGGCCGGACTCGTTAAGCTTCCGCGCAGACGATCGACCGCCCTCGTCACGAACTTAAGGACACTAACGCCCATGTCGAACCCATCGGGTCCCGACCGGGACGACGCGACCGCGCCCGAGGACGAGGACGTCCGGGAGCCGTCCGAATTGCCCACCGAGGCGATGAACGCCGGCGATCCTGAGCCGCAGTTCGAGTCGGCCGAACCTACCGTGGTGCTCACCGGGGGTCAGGAGACGACGCAGCCCCGGTATACCGCTCCGTCGGGGTTTGACGCCAGGTCCACCGAGGTGATCCGGACCGAACCCGAGCCGCCCACCGACGTCATGGCGACCTCGGATCCACCGGCTGACCAGTCCGCCGCCGCGACGGCAGTCAGCGGCGCGAGAGCTGTTGGGCCGCAGGCTATCCCGCCACGGCCGGGCGTCCGTCGGCACCACAGCTGGGGGCTGGTGGTGGCGCTGATGCTGGTGATCGCCGCACTGGCCGCCATCGCGGTGCTGGGCACCATCTGGCTCAAGAACAAGGCGTCGCCGAAGGTGTCGCAGGAGGACCTGGTGCGCCAGACGATTCAGGACTTCGACGTGGCGATCCAGGAGGGCAATCTGTCGGAGCTGCGAGGCGTTACCTGCGGAACGATGCGCGACGCCTACGTCCGTTACGACGATCAGCAGTGGGCGGCTACTCACAAGCGAGTGAAGGCGGCCAAGAGGTATCCCATGGTGGCCCAAATCGACCAGGTCGTCGTCAACGACAAGCATGCCGAGGCCAACGTCACCACGTTCATGGCCTACGAGCCTCAAGTCCGGTCGACCCGCAGCTTCGACCTGCAGTTCCTGGACGGGCGCTGGAAGATCTGCGAGGGTCCGACCAGCTAGGCGGCTGAATTGCCGGCTCACCCGGCGTTCACCGAGCGCCCGGCGCAGCGAAGGTCTTCGCACGCCTCGACGACACGCTCGCTCATGTTGGCCTCGGCCTTCTTCATGTAGCTGCGTGGGTCGTACACCTTCTTGTCGCCCACCTCGCCGTCGATCTTCAGCACGCCGTCGTAGTTGGTGAACATGTGCGCGGCAACCGGCCGGGTGAATGCGTACTGGGTGTCGGTGTCGACGTTCATCTTCACCACGCCATAGCGCAACGACTCCTCGATCTCCGACTTCAGCGAACCTGAGCCGCCGTGGAAGACGAAGTCGAACGGCTTGGCATCGTCGGGCAGGTCCAGCTTGGCCGCGGCCACCTTCTGACCGACCGCCAGGATGTCGGGGCGCAGCTTGACGTTGCCCGGCTTGTACACGCCGTGCACATTGCCGAACGTTGCGGCCAGCAGGTACTTTCCGTGCTCGCCCGCGCCGAGCGCCTCGATGGTCTTCTCGAAATCTCCCGGCGTGGTGTAGAGCTTTTCGTTGATCTCGGCCTCGACGCCGTCTTCCTCGCCGCCCACCACGCCGATCTCGATCTCCAGGATGATCTTGGCGGCGGCCGCCTCCTTCAGCAGCTCTTTGGCGATCGCCAGGTTCTCGTTGAGCGGAACCGCCGAGCCGTCCCACATGTGCGACTGGAACAACGGGTTGGCGCCCTCGGCGACGCGCTGCTGGGAGATCTTGAGCAGCGGCTTCACATAGGTGTCGAGCTTGTCCTTCGGGCAGTGATCGGTGTGCAGCGCCACGGTGATCGGATATCTGTCGGCGACGACGTGCGCGAACTCGGCGAGCGCGAGCGCGCCGGTGACCATGTCCTTGACGCCCAGGCCGGAGCCGAACTCCGCTCCTCCCGTCGAGAACTGAATGATGCCGTCGCTGCCGGCGTCGGCAAAACCCTTCAACGCTGCGTTGACGGTCTCCGACGAGGTGCAGTTGATCGCCGGAAACGCGAACTCCTGCTCCTTGGCGCGGCCCAGCATCTCGGCATAGACCTCGGGCGTGGCGATGGGCATCGCAGTTCCTTCCGGCTGGTCGCGAGGCTGCAGGAATGTCCCTGAAGTATCGCACCAGAAGGCGCCGGTATGTTGGGTCGTCATGAGCACGACGCTGGTAGCGCTGCCGGCCATCATGGATCCGTGGACCTACATCGGCCCCAACGGTCTCTTCGCGTCCGCGATTCTGCCCGGCATCCTGATCATCGTCTTCATCGAGACGGGCCTGCTGTTCCCGTTCCTGCCCGGTGACTCGCTCTTGTTCACCGGCGGCCTGCTGGCCGCCAAAGGCACTCTGAACATCTGGGTGCTGGCGATCGCGGTGCCGCTCGTCGCGGTCGCCGGTGACCAGAGCGCGTACTTCATCGGCCGGCGGATCGGTCCGGCGTTGTTCAGCAGGGAGGATACGCGCTTCTTCAAGAAGCACTACGTGACCGAATCGCACGAATTCTTTGAGAAGTACGGGCCGTTCACGATCATCCTCGCCCGCTTCGTACCCTTTGCCCGCACGTTCGTTCCGGTCATCGCGGGCGTGTCCAAGATGCGCTACCCGATATTCCTCGGCTTCGACGTCGTCGGCGGCTTCGCGTGGGGCGCAGGCGTCACTCTGGCCGGTTACTTCCTGGGCAACATCGGCTTCGTCAACCGGCACCTCGAACTGATCATCCTCGGGATCGTGTTCGTCTCGGTGCTGCCGGCTCTGATCTCCCTGGGGCGCGGGCTGCTGGGACGCCGGCGTGCGCACGCGTCAACTCCTCGCGAATAAGCAGACCACCCGGCGCGGAGCGTCGTCGTAGCGACCGACTCGGCGGGCCCGCCGCGGGATGACCAACGGGCGCACCAGGAGCGCCGGGTGCAAGAAGCCAGTAGAACCCTTTCCGTGGTGTACTCCCGCAACCGAGCTGGCCGGACCCGGCAGCTGCACCTGCCCGTCCCGGACCGCTCAGTCATTGAAGTAGTCGACTACGCTATCCGCTCTTTGCGCCCGGCTCGACCATGGTTTCCATGAACGCCACCGTGTTCGAAACCGACTTGCCGATCATCGACTACGAAGACGCCGCCGACCCTCACGAGGCCCACCGGAACATCGGGAAAGCGCTCGAGCAGGGGCCGATTGCGATGGGTCCGCACGGGCCGGAGGTTTTGAGCTATGAGTTGGTGCGTACTGTGCTGCGCGATCCGCGGGTGTGCCCGCCGCCCGCATTGACCCTCGAGGCACAGGGCATCACGTCCGGGCGCGTGTGGGACAAGGTCACTTCGGGCTTGTTGGCCATCAACGGTGCCGAACACACTCGACTGCGCAGACTCGTGTCGAAGGCCTTCACTCCGCGTGCGGTCGCACCTCTGGACACGACGATCGTCGACGTCCTCAACGGGTTGATCGATCCGCTCATGGCCGGGGGACGCTGCGACGTCGTCGACGACATCGCCCGGCCCTATCCTGTGCCGATCATCAGCGCGCTGCTCGGCGCACCTCCCGAGGACTGGCGGCTGTTCTCGGCGTGGGCGGACGACATCTTCAAGGTCTTCACGTGGAACGTCGCGGAGTACGAGGACGACATCATGCGTTCCTCGGACGACCTCGACGCCTACATCGACGAGATGGTCGCGGCCCGTCGCGAATCACTCACGGAAGACTTGATTTCCGAGCTGATCCGCGCGGAAGACGACGGCGACCGGTTGACCTCCGACGAGCTGCGGATGCTCGCGTTCACCATCCTGATGGCGGGCACCGATACCACCCGCAACCAGGTGGCCGCCGCCGTGGACGCGTTCTGCGATCACCCCGACCAGTGGGAGCTGCTCGCCGAATGCCCCGAACTGGCGATGAAGGCGGTCGAGGAGGTGATGCGGTATTGGCCGGTGATCTTCGGCGCAATGCGCCTCGCGCTCGAGGACATCGAGCTGGAGGGCGTGCTCGTTCCGGCGGGCACTCTGCTCATCTGCAACACGGCTGCGGCCAACCGCGACCCGGAGGTGTTCGACGAGCCCGATCGCCTCGACATCACACGTGAGGGCGCCGCCCCGATGCAGACGTTCGGTGCCGGCGCGCACTACTGCCTCGGGGCGAACCTGGCCCGTCGCGAGATAGCGGAAGCATTGGGGCTGATGGCGCGACGGATGCGGAATCTTCGTCGCGCCGGACCGGCACCGTGGAAGCCGATCGTCGGGATCACCGGCCCCGCAGCGCTTCCGGTCGAGTTTGACGCGGCCTAGCGTCCATCACTTCCAGGCCTCGGTGTCAAGTACTCGTTTTGAGTTCGCCGGGATCTGTGGATGAAGTCGGACTTGTGGACAGCTGGGCCTGAATTTGGTTGCGGCGCAGGGATTGAGCTCCGATCGTGTCGGTGGCTCTCGCTACATTTGCGGGTATGAGTTCGGCGCAGTTCCAGCGGGCCAAGGCGGTGTATGCCGAGGTGGATGCGGCGTTGGATCGTGCGGCCGGGTTGGCGGTGGACGGGTTGTCGGATCGGGAGCGGGTGGCGTTGTTGGAGCACCGGCAGCGGTGGCGGCGCCGGCTGCCCGCAGCCGAGCATGAGCTGATCAATGCGGTAGCCGGTGCCCCGCGCGAGGAGTTGGGCGGCACACCGGCTTTCGTACTGGCAGATCGGTTGCGCATCCGCCGCGGCGAAGCGCGGCTGCGTATCGAGGAGGCCGCGGATCTGGGCGCACGCGCCACGCTGACCGGCCAGCCGCTGCCGCCGAAACTCGAGCACACCGCCGCCGGGCAGCGCGCCGGATTGATCGACGCCGAGCACATCAAGATCATCCGCGCGTTCTTCGCCGCGCTGCCGTCATTCGTCGACGAGCCCACCCGCGCCAAGGCCGAGCAGGATCTGGCCAGCATTGCTTGTGCGTACGGGCCCAACGAGTTGCAGCGCTACGCGCTGCATTACGCGTTGGTGCTCAACCCCGACGGCACCTTCTCTGATCGGGATCGGGCCCGCCGCCGCGGCATCATCGTCGGGCCGCAGGGCTTCGACGGGATGAGCCGCATCAGCGGCTACCTGACCCCCGAAGCGCGCGCGGGCTGGGAGGCGGTGTCGGCCAAGTGGGCTGCGCCGGGCATGTGCAACCCCACCGACGACATGCCGACGGTGACCGGTGAGCCGTCGGCTGAGGCGCTCAACGCCGACGTGCGCACCACCGCCCAGCGCAACCACGACGCGTTCACCGCGATGACGCGCCACGCGCTGC
>JBAPQQ010000495.1:0-3308 GCA_049280695.1 Mycobacterium sp. | reverse complement strand
TGTCGGAAGACCTTCCCAGTTACGTCTGACGACATCCGTTAGCCACTGTCGCGACTAATCGGATCGTCCGACCGGATCGTCAGCTCAAGGTAGAGATGGTTGACCGAAGTCACATGTTGAACCTTCGCAACTGCCTCAGCGACGACCAGATCGGTGATCGCGGGGTCGCCCTGTGGTGTTCCTTCGGCAACCAGTCGCACGGTCATACTGTGGCCGTCCGGTTCGTACCTGACAAACCCGGTCCGCCACCTGGCACCGATATGCGGTCGTGTCCGGGATCCGGTGTAAATGGGGAGCACGGGCGTAGGTTCCGCTTCACGACCTGCAAGTCTGCGAAGAAGGAGTCACGCCCGTGCCTGTTCGAGTATCAGCTACCGATCGCATCCGCACCAAGATCGACGCTCTGTTTGCCGAGGATCGGGATCTTTCGGAGATCCTCGAAGAAGTCGCCCGTCTGGGCGCTCAACTGTTGATGCAGGCGGCCCTGGAGGCCGAGGTCACCGAGTTCCTCGGTCGCGAACGCTACCAACGCGCCGCGGACTGTCCCGACGCTAACGGCGGCTCACGCAACGGGTATCGGCCGGTGACGGTCAAGACCACCACTGGGCCGGTTACGTTGGAGCGGCCGAAGCTGCGCGGCGCCACCGCAGCGTTCGCGTCGCGGTTGTTCGGCAAGCACGTCACGAGAACCAACGCCCTGGAGACGCTGGTGATCGCCTCGTTCGTCCGTGGGCTGTCGGTGCGCGACGTGCAGGCCACCCTCGCCGAAACACTCGGCGATCAGGCCGCGATCTCCAAATCCACGGTCTCGGAAGTGTGTAAGGCGATGCGAGCCGAGTACCAGGCGTGGGCGCGTCGTCGACTCGACGAGATCACGCTGGACTACCTGTTTGTGGACGCGAGCTTCTTTCGGATGCATCCCGGGTCGCCGGCCGAGCCGGTGCTGGCCGCCTGGGGCATCACCACCGAGGGCAAGCCGGTGTTCGTCGGGTTGGCGCCCGGGACCGGCGAGTCGACCGACGCGTGGGCCGACTTCCTGACCGATCTGGGCGAGCGCGGCCTTGGCACTCCGCTGCTGGTCGTCTCCGACGGCGCCAAGGGCCTGATCGCGGCCATCGAACAGATCTACCCAAAAGCGTTGCGCCAGAGATGTCTTATTCATCGACTTCGCAACGTGCTCGCCAAGATTCCCACCGGGATGCATGCCGAGGTCCGCGACGGCTACTGGGCCATCTTCGATACCACCGATCTGACGGTTGAACCGGGGCCTGGGCTGGTCGAGATCATCGACAAGCGGATCGAGGCGTTCGCCGCCAAATACTGCGACCTCTACCCGGCAGCGATGCGGATCCTGCTCACCGACAAAGCAGGGTTGACCGCCTATCTGCGATTCCCGGTCGAACACCATGGGCGCGTTCGGCATTCGAATCTTATTGAGCGCTCGTTTGGGGAGACCAAGCGACGGACCAAGGTCATCGGCCGATTCCCCGGCGAGACCAGCGCCATCAGCCTGGTGTGGGCCGTACTCGACCGCGCCTCGGCCGGTTGGCGCGGCCTGACCATGACACCGGTCGGCACCCGATTGCTCCAAGACCTACGCCGAGCACTGCTCGACCCACCCCGTGAACTGCGGCCGCCGCCCTCCGCCACGAGTGGCGACACCGACCCCGCCGATCCCCTTTCGGCCACCGCGTAGCGACCCTGTGTCGCTTCGCCGGGCTCAGTTTCCGACTGGAACCGACACCTCCGCTCAGGCAGGACGACGGCTCTATTACCGCTGGTCTTGACGGCTTGCCGTGACCAGGTCGATCGGTGGGATGTAACCGGTGATGCTGTTGATGGTGCGATGCAGGCCGTGGTGCAGTGCGTCGATGTCGCAGCGGGCCAGGCCGCCAGCGGTGGCGATGACGTGTTCGGTGGTAAACGCGAGGTCGTTGATGGTGCCCAGGATGCGGCGGTCAGCGGTCTTGGCCACGGCCACCTGCTGGGGATCAAGATCGCCCAGCGTATCCACGGGCAGGCCTTCGGCGTGCAGCGCGGCCTGGATCGCCGAGACGACCGGCGGGCCGATCGGGCGCAACCCGGCGGCGGTGACGTTGGGCATGAACACCGAGAACAAGGTCCCGGCGTGGGTCACCAGCAGGCATTTGCGTCGGTCGATCCAGACCATGTGGGCATACCAGTCGGTCGCGCAGGCTTCGCCGATGGCCGGCTCAGACACCCCCAGCAGCGCCAACACCCTGGCGGTACATCGCAGCATCACGACCCATGATCGTAGGCAGGGCCGCCGACGATCGGTATGCAAGAACCCCGTGGCTGGGCGCCGGTACAGTGTGGCGACGTGTTGGTCGCTGATCTGCATCACTTCCTCGACATGCCGCACGACGCTTCGGGTCCCGCGCGGCGCCTCGCGCAGCACTTGGGCGACATTGTCCGGGCGGGCACCGCCGGCGAGGTCGGTGATCGGTGGGTATCGGCATTGCCGTGTCGGCGCCGACCGGCCCACCGACGCTGCCCCGGACGGATGACCATCGCCATCGCCTCGGCCGAGGCATCGGCGCCGATCCGATGGTCGTGCAGCGTCTGCGACGACGAGGGGGTGATCAGCAACTGGGCAGATTCCCCATACGACCTGCGCCGCCGCGGACTCAGCCTTGCCGACGCCCTCGAGGAGGTCATCGTCAGCGACAAGACCGCCGCCGTGTTACGCGACCTGATGCTGCTTGACCCCGACTGCGAGCGACTGGTGTATGGCATGCGCGCCCACCCAAACGGCGCTGCCTTACTGACCAATGCCGACGACCTCGAAGAGCTGATCGGGTTCGTGGCCGCCGAAGCCAACCACGAACCCAACCGCCGCCGCCAAGACCGCCTCGACGCCGCGTTCAACGTACTGACCGACGCCGCCCAAACCCTCTCCAGCTGAACATCTCTGGGACCTACCGCATCAGCCCTGGGCGTGCCAAAGCATTCCGCAGCCAAGCCACCGAACCCGCTGCCCGTTGTCCCCGACACCATCAGCGGCAGCTGCAAGAGGCCTGTCGCTTGAGTCCCCCAACCCGTATGCTCACGACGAAGCTGCGAACCGGCCGGTGCTTTTTACACCCACTTTCGGACGCGACCCCCTCAAAACGTGGAGGCTCCATTTAAGCTGCGTCCGGCTGGATGGCAGCGATTCTCTCGTACTCGTCCGGAGCCAGCAACGCCGCCGAGCTGTGCCGTCGTTTGACGTTGTAGAAGTCCTGGCACCAGGGGACGACGACAGCGCGAGCCTCGGCGCGGGTATGGAAATGATGCCGGGACAGCAC
>JBAPQQ010000494.1:0-2541 GCA_049280695.1 Mycobacterium sp. | reverse complement strand
GGCCTGATCGGCCACCACGAGGGAACCGGATTCCACGCCGTCGGCAGCGGTTCGCCGCTGGCCCAGCAGGCGCACGCGCTGCTCGCGCATTTCCGGATGGGTGAGCGCCCGGTCGACTACGGCGTGGTGGCAGCGCTGCGGGTGCTCGACGCCCTCGACCTGTCATCGCCGAGCGTCGGGGGACCGATGGATATGTGCCGGATCACCCCGGACGGAGCGCACCATCTCAGTGAGGACGAAGTCGCCTCAGTACGGGGGCGGGTCGGCCGGTGGATTCAGCTGGAGCAGAAGGCGCTGGACGAGCTGTTCGACTGATCCGGCTTCCGTGCCGGAATGGTTAATCATTGGCCCGTCGTTGTAACCGGCGTAGACTGAACTGTCCTGCCGAAAGCCGGCGGGGATGTTCGAAGTTCCAAAGCAAGGGGCTGAAAGGTTTCGACTTCGCGCATCGAATCAAGGGAAGCGTGCCGGTGCAGGCAAGAGACCACCGTAAGCGTCGTTGCAACCAATTAAGCGCCGATACCAATCAGCGCGACTACGCTCTCGCTGCCTAAGCGACAGCTAGTCCGTCAGACCGGGAGTTCCCTCGGCCCGGACCCTGGCGTCAGCTAGAGGGATCCACCGGTGAGTCCGGTCGCGGGACTCATCGGAACATCTAACAGCGACTGGGATCGTCATCCCGGCGAGTCCGCGAGACCGGGAGATCCGAGAAAGACACAGCGGACTGCGCACGGAGAAGCCTTGAGGACATGCCGTAGGACCCGGGTTCGATTCCCGGCAGCTCCACCAGAGAAAATGCAGCAGAGCATGTTTTGCTCCAAAATTTCCACCTCTTTGGGCACATTTCGCCCAGATCCCGAAACAAGATCGTGCATTTTGTCGGCCACGTCATCGAGGTCATCGCGGACAGATGCCCGTACTGATCGAGCGTCATGGTCGCCGTTTTGTGGCCTAGCTGCGACTGCATTGTCTTGACGTTGGCACCGCTTGCGATCATCAGCGAGGTCGCGCGTGCATTAGCTCATTGCTGACACCACCACCGAGCGGGCTGTGCGCGCGTCCTGGCAGTGCCGATGACGGTCTTGGGAATTCACCTTCGATGCTGACCGTTCGACACGGATGCGGCCACGCCCAAGGAGGCCTTATGGGTGGTGTGCCGTCGGCAGGGTTTTCAACGGCATCGTACCGTATTGCGTTATGTCAGAGGCAGTCCGCGATCACCGGACAGTTCGGCCGCGTGGAGCCGGGTGACGGCTCCACCAAGAACGCGAGCGCATTAGATTTCCCGATCTCCCGGATGACCGCTGTGGTGGACGGTGCAACCGCCTTGGCGTCCATCGTGCCGGCCAACTTCGCGCCGTTGTCGCCCATCAGCCACATGTGAGACATGGTGCCCGACGACGGCGGCGGCACGTTATTCATCACCAACACACCGGCGTTCTTCTCGCGTGAATAGACGACGGTCGCGGTGCCGCCCGCAGGCATCGCGCCGGATACCGTGCGCACATCGTCCGCGGCAAACACCTGCGCCGGGGTCGATAGTGGCGCTGTGGAGCGTAACGCCAATCCGGCGCTCAGCGCGCCGAGCCCGATGGCAATCACGGCTGCGCCGCGAAGAGAACTGTGCGCCAACCGAATCAGTGTGCCGAGCCGGACTTGACGGATGCCAGCCGCCCTCGTAGAGCCGCCGGCGGTTCGACCGGTGTCGAGGCCGAGACGACGGCCATTGTTTCCCGGACGAGGCGTACCTCGTCGTCGAAGGGTGCGGCAACAGCGGCGGGGGCCGCCGCGATATGGGTTTCGATTGCTGCGCGCTCATTTTCCGAGACGGCATCGAGCGCGTAGGGCGTCGCCAGCTCGAGCAGTTCGAATTCCGACGATTCAGTCATGTCACGCCTAAACACTTTCTCAGCCAGTGCAGCGCGTCGCGCATGCGTGACTTGATTGTCGCCAAGTTGGTTGACAACCGTTCGGAGACTTGGGCATAGGTAAGGGCGCCGTAGTAGGCCAGCTCTATACACTCCCGCTGCGCGTCGGTCAGCGTATCGAGACACTCGGCGACTTGGCGGCGTTCTTCACGAAGGATTGCCGAGTCGGCAACGACGTCGGCGGGCCGATCAGCGGTGGCGCTTCCGTAACGGAATTCGCGCTGGGCTGCGGCCTGCTCTCCGCGCACGCGGTCCACCGCGCGCCGATGCGCAAGCGTCAGCAGCCAGGCCAGCGCAGACCCTGCTGCGGGATCGTAGTTGCCGGCGTTGCGCCACACGTGCAGGTAGACCTCCTGGGTGGTCTCCTCGCGCTCAACGGTGGCCAGTTCACGCTGTTCGCACCGGTCGATGACGCGTTCGCCAAGCTCCCGTCGGCGACGATCGACTCGTTGAAGACCGATTCGGCCGGTCTTACGAACATCCTTCCTTACCATCTGGTGCCAGGTCGGGTGAACCCGCAGAACGTTGACGGCGTGCACAAGACGTTGCAGGGCGCGGATCTGACCTCACGGGGTTCACCACCAACCTGAGGGTGAACAACGCATCGGTGGTG
>JBAPQQ010000493.1:0-1601 GCA_049280695.1 Mycobacterium sp. | reverse complement strand
GCGGGCGAGCGGGCCGAGCCGGTGGCGGTCAACGCGCCGCGGCGCAAATCCCGCGCCGAGCGGATCCGCCGGGAGCGAATTCGTCGGCGCCGCAACAACATCCGGATGGCCATCGTCGCGATGCTGGTTATGGTCGTCGTCGCTGCGGTGTTTCTCGGCTCCCGGCTGTGGCACAGCTGGTTCAGTGACTACTCCGGCGCAGGCAAGAGCGACGTCGTCATTCAGGTACACGACGGCGACTCGACCACTGCCATCGGCCAGACGCTCGCGGACCGCGACGTCGTCGCGTCGGTCCGTGGATTCGTCGATGCGGCACACGGCAATTCGGCGGTGACGGAGATTCAGCCCGGCTACTACCAGATGCGTACGGAAATCTCGGCCGCGGACGCGGTGCGGCGTCTGACCGACCCGCACAGCCGCGTCGGCAAGCTGGTGATCCCGGAAGGACGCCAGCTCGACGATGTGGCTGACGTCAAGACCAACGAGGTGACCGAGGGCATTCTCACGCTGATCTCGCGGGCGTCGTGCGTCCAGCTGGACGGCAACCGGCGGTGCGTGCCGGTGGACCAACTGCGTTACGTGGCCGGCAGCGAGGCGCCCGCGGCGCTGAACGTGCCGTCCTGGGCCGCCACGCAGGTGGCGGCCTTGGGCGGTGACCACCGCAGGCTGGAGGGCCTCATCGCGCCCGGCGCCTTCGACATCAACCCGTCCTGGACGCCGCAGCAGATCCTGTCGACGCTGATCGGCGACAGCGCAAACCGGTACGCGAAGCTCGGACTGGGCGCGTCGCCGGACGGCACGACGATGCCGGCGTACCAGACGCTGATCGTGGCCTCGCTGGTGCAGCGCGAGAGCAAGCCCGCCGACTTCGCGAAGGTGGCCCGGGTCATCTACAACCGGCTGCTGGCCCGCCAGAAGCTCGAGTTCGACTCCACCGTCAACTACCCGCTGGACCGTCAGGAAGTCGCCACCACAGACACCGACCGCAGCAGCGACACCCCCTGGAACACCTACTTCCACGAGGGTCTGCCGAAGACCCCGATCTGCTCGCCTGGCGATCAGGCGCTGGCCGCCGCCGAGCGGCCCGAGGCGGGGGATTGGCTGTACTTCGTCACCGTGGACATGCAGGGCACCACGCTGTTCACCCGCGACTATCAGCAGCATCTGGCCAACATCGAGCTGGCCAAGCGCAACGGTGTCCTCGACAGCGCACGATGAAGGCCGGGGTCCTCGGCTCGCCGATCGCGCACTCCAAGTCGCCGCCATTGCATCTCGCCGCCTACCGGGCATTGGGGCTGACCGACTGGACGTACGAGCGCATCGAGTGCACGGCAGAGCAATTGCCAAGTCTTGTCCGGTCTTTCGGCCCCGAGTGGGTGGGTGTGTCGGTGACGATGCCGGACAAGTTCGCGGCGCTGGCCTTTGCCGACGAACGCACCCACCGCGCTGAACTCGTCGGTTCGGCGAACACGTTGCTGCACACCGCGCATGGGTGGCGCGCCGACAACACCGACGTCGACGGCGTCGTCGGCGCGCTCGGCAGCGTCGACGGCGGCCTCGTCGTCCTCGGGTCGGGCGGCACCGCACGGGCGGCGGTGGTC
>JBAPQQ010000492.1:0-15019 GCA_049280695.1 Mycobacterium sp. | reverse complement strand
CTGCAGCAGTGTGTCGGTGCCGGCAAGGGTGTCGCCGGAGAAGATGCCTGCCTTCATCGAGCCGCGGCTGCGGAGGTGCCGCACTACAGCGCGGGTGTCGATGCCGGCGATACCGACGATGCCCTGCCGCACCAACTCGTCCTCGAGGGTGCCGGTGGCGCGCCAGTTCGACGCCCGCGGCGAGGGGTCTCGCACTGCGTAGCCGGCCACCCAGATCTTGTCGCCCCGGCTTTCGCCGTCTTCGTCGTTCCACCCGGTGTTGCCGATCTGCGGCGCCGTCGCGACGACGATCTGCCGGTGGTAGCTCGGGTCGGTGAGCGTCTCCTGGTACCCCGACATCCCGGTGGAGAACACCGCCTCGCCCAGCGTCTGACCGACGGCGCCGAACGGCGTGCCGGTGAACACCCGGCCGTCCTCCAGCACAAGGGCCGCCCTACTCAACTTCCGCGCCTCCCAACCAGTCCGCGTAATTCCCGAGGTCGTCCCCGCGAAACCCGGTGTCGACCTCCGTGCCCGACGGCAGCCGCCACCGGATGGCGAGGATGCCGTCCTCGGCCGCCTCCTTTCCGGCGACGCGCTCGGTGCGGATCGCGACGATCGCCTCGTCCGGTATCCAGAGAGGCCGTCCGCCGATGCGTTTGAGCATGATGCCCTCGGGATAGCGGGTCAGCACTGCCTTCGTCTGGTCACCGAGTCCCCGGGCGACGACCCGCGCCAGCCGATCCGGGAGGAAAGTGCTGCCCACGTACAAACCCGACATCTCGGGCGTCAGGGCCGGGCCCACCGTTTCGGGCAGAGGCGGCAGCGAGCCGATTGCGGGGCCCTGGATCTCCGCGCGCTTCATCCACCCACGCATCATCGACCGGAAGACCACGACGATCAGCACCACCAGTACGGCCGCCACCGCCAGGGTCGCGATCAGCGCCGCGTTGCTCATGTCGGGCACTTCCCGTCGCGGGCGGTCACTTTGCCCCGCAGCAGCGTCGCCGTCACCGACGCGGGCAGCGTCATCGTCTCGTAGGGCGTGTTCTCCGACCGGCTGGCCAGATCGGCGCCGCGGACCGTCCAGGTGGCGTCGGGGTCGACGACGGTGAGGTTCGCCGGTTCCCCGACGTCGAGCGGGCGGCCCTGGTCGGGCAGATCCGCGATGCGTGCGGGGTTCTCGCTCATCACCCGGGCGACGTCACGCCAGTTCATCAGCCCCGGCTCGACCATGGTCTGCACCACCACCGACAGCGCGGTCTGCAACCCGAGCATGCCGGGCCGGGCGTTGGCGAACTCGCAGACCTTCTCGTGCTCGGCGTGGGGTGCATGGTCGGTGGCCACGCAGTCGATCACCCCGTCGACGAGGGCCTGCCTCAACGCCGCGGCGTCGGACGTTTCGCGCAGCGGCGGGTTCACCCGGTTGCGGCCGTCGTAGGTGGCCAGGCGTGTGTCGTCGAGGGCGAGGTGGTGCGGGGTAACCTCGGCGGTGATCGAGATGCCTTGCGCTTTCGCCCATCTCAAGATCTCGACGGTGCCCGCGGTGGACGCGTGACAGATGTGCACTCGCGCGCCGGCATCGCGGGCCAGCAGAGCGTCGCGTGCGACGATCGACTCCTCGGCGGCGCGTGGCCAGCCGGAGAGCCCGAGCAGGGCGGCGTTGGGCCCCTCGTGCGCGACCGCACCGGCGGTCAGCCGCGGCTCCTCGGCATGCTGGGCGACCAGCACGCCGAGGCCGGTGGCGTACTCGAGCGCACGGCGCATCACCAGCGGGTCGTGCACGCAGATGCCGTCGTCGGAGAACATCTTCACCTGCGCGGTGCCCGCGGCCATCAGCCCCATCTCGGTCAGCTGGGCACCGGCCAGCCCGACCGTCACCGCGCCGACCGGATGGACGTCGACCAGCCCGACCTGCTGCCCACGGGCCCAGACGTGGTCGGTGACGACGGGGCTGTCGGCGACCGGATTGGTGTTGGCCATCGCGAACACCGCGGTGTAGCCACCCAATGCCGCTGCCGCGGAACCGGTTTCGATGTCTTCGGCGTATTCGCGGCCGGGCTCTCGGAGGTGGGTGTGCAGGTCGACGAATCCCGGCAACAGGATCTGACCGGTCGCGTCGATGACGTCGGCGTCGTCGGGGATATCCAGGTTGGCCCCGATCGACACGATCTGCCCGTCGTCGACGAGCACGTCGACTTCGTCGCCTTCCCCGTACGGCCGCACGCCGCGGATCAGCACGCTCATGCGCTCACCGCCTGCTCCGCGCCGACCAACAGATGGAACAGCACTGCCATCCGTACGTGTACTCCGTTCGAAACCTGTTGCAGCACAGCAGATTGCGTGGAATCCGCGACGGAGAACGAGATCTCCATGCCGCGCAGCATCGGACCGGGATGCAACACCACCGCATGACCGGGCAGCATGGCCTGCCGGCGATCGGACAACCCGTACAGCACCGAGTACTCCCGCGACGACGGGAAGAAGCCGCCGGTCATCCGCTCGGCCTGCACCCGCAGCATCAGCACCGCGTCGGCGGCCGGCAGCTCGGCGTCGAGGTCATGGGAGACATCCACCGTCCGTTGGTCGCCGGCTTCGCGGCTCCGTGGCCAACCGGCCACCCCGACCGGGAGCAGGGTGGGTGGAGCGACGAGCACCACCTCCGCGCCGAGCGTGTGCAGCAGCAGCACGTTGGAGCGCGCGACCCTGCTGTGCAGGATGTCGCCGACGATCACCACCCGCTTGCCCTCGATGCCGCCGAGCCGCTGCCGGATGGTCAGCGCGTCGAGCAGCGCCTGCGTCGGGTGCTCATGGGTGCCGTCGCCGGCGTTGATGACGCACGGGCCACCGTCTTCGGTGGCGGTCCACTCCGCCAGCTGGGTGGCCGCGCCGGAGGCCGAGTGCCGGATGATCAGCGCGTCGGCGCCGGCCGCACGCAGGGTGAGCGCGGTGTCACGAAGCGACTCCCCTTTGCCCACCGACGATCCGGTGGCGCTGACGTTGATCACGTCGGCGCTCATCCACTTGCCGGCCACCTCGAACGAGACCCGGGTGCGGGTGGAGTTCTCGTAGAACATCGTGATGATGGTGCGTCCGCGCAGCGTCGGCAGCTTCTTCACGTCGCGGCCCACGAGCGCCTGCGCGAACCGGTCGGCGTCGTCGAGGATCGCGGTGGCGTCGTCGCGGCTGAGGTCGGCCGCGGAAAGCAGGTGCCGGGTCATCACGTGATCACCACCCCGTCGCGTCCGTCGTCCTCGGAGAGCAGCACGTGCACGCTCTCGCTGCTCGAGGTCGGCACGTTCTTGCCGACGTAGTCGGCGCGCAGTGGCAGTTCGCGGTGACCGCGGTCGACGAGCACGGCGAGTTGCACGGCGCGGGGCCGGCCGAGGTCGCGCAACGCGTCGAGTGCGGAGCGCACCGACCGGCCGGAGTACAGCACGTCATCGACGAGGATCACCAGCGCGCCGTCCAGGCCGCCCGGCGGAATCGACGTGTTCTCAAGGGGCCGAGGCGGTTTCATCATCAGGTCGTCGCGGTAGAGCGTGATGTCGAGGGCGCCGTGGGGAACCTCGACGCCGGCGAAGTCGCTGATCTTGGCCGCGAGCCGGGTGGCCAGCGTGACGCCGCGGGTCGGGATGCCCAACAGAACGACATGCGGGGCATCCGACCCGTCGAGAGCGGTCTTTTCGATGATCTGGTGGGCGATGCGGGAAATGGTGCGGCCGACGTCCGCCGCGGACATCAATTCCCGGTCGGTGGAGCTGCCCACGTGTGACCCGGACCTCCTTCTCCGCCTCGCGGGACGGATCGTTAAAGGATGCCAATTGCGGCGAGCCTATCACCGGGTTGTCCCCGTCCCCTGCGCGGGCGCGCGGGTCACATGGTCACGGCACGCCGGTACGCTCGTCGGGTGCTCGGCCGCAACCAGGAGCCCATTCGTGAGGTCGTCGACGCGGGACTGCTCTCGGGTGCGGTGACGATGATCTGGCAGCGCGGAGATGTGCTGCAGGTCAACGAGATCGGCTATCGCGATGTCGAGGCCCGCCAGCCGATGCAGCGTGACACGGTGTTCCGGATCGCGTCGATGAGCAAGCCCGTGACCAGCGCGGCCGTGATGATGCTGGTCGAAGAGGGCAAGCTGGCGCTGGACGAGCCGGTGATGCAGTGGCTCCCGGAGCTTTCCGATATGCGGGTGCTGGACGACCCTCGCGGTCCGCTGGAGGCGACCGGCCCGGCACACCGGCCGATCACCGTGGACGACCTGCTGACGCACCGCAGCGGGCTGGCGTACTCGTTCTCGGTGCAGGGTCCGCTGTCGCAGGCGTATCTGCGGCTACCGGTGCGCCAGCAGCCCGACACCTGGCTCGCCGAACTGGCCGCGCTGCCGCTGACGCACCAGCCCGGTGAGCGGATGAGGTACAGCCATGCCACCGATGTGCTCGGCATCCTGCTGTCGCGGATCGAGGGCAAAGAGTTCCACAAGGTGTTGTCCGAGCGGATCTTTGAGCCGCTGGGCATGCGCGACACCGGGTTCTTCGTGACGCCCGGGGGCCGTCGGCGTGCGGCGACGATGTATGAGCTCGACGAGCACGATCAGCTGCGCCACGACGTGATGGGACCGCCGCCGATCACACCGCCGGCGTTCTGCCACGGCGGCGGCGGCCTGTGGTCGACGGTCGACGACTATCTGCGTTTCACGAGGATGCTGCTGGCCGGCGGCGAGGTGGACGGGACGCGGCTGCTGTCGGCGGAGTCCGTGCGGCTGATGCGCACCAACCGGCTGACCGACGAGCAGCGGAGCCAGCCGTTCCTCGGTTCGCCGTATTGGGTAGGCCGCGGCTTCGGGCTCGGCCTGTCGGTGGTGATGGACCCCGAAGAATCCGAGCCGCTGTACGGCCATGGCGGACTCGGCACGTTCGGCTGGCCCGGCGCGTACGGCACATGGTGGCAGGCCGACCCGACGCTGGACCTGATCCTGATCTATCTGGTGCAGCACCACCCGAAGCTAGGCCCGGACGCCGCTGCGGCGGTGGCCGGCAACCCGTCGCAGCTGAAGCTGATGACGGCGCGGCCCCGGTTCGTGTCGCGCACCTACCGCGCGCTGGCCGACTGAGCTGACTAGGGGTCGTCTTGGTTGTCGGGTAGGTAGCGCTGGGGGTGAAAGAAGTTGTTGGTTCCGGGGTTTCCGGTTGGCCTGTGGTGGTGGTTGCCATTCGACGATGCCGTGGTCGTTGAGGCGGACGGTCCAGCCTTCGTTGTGCAGCTTGTGGTCTGGGTGGCAGCCCAGGCCGAGGTTTTGGGGATCGGTGGGCCCGCCGCTGGCCGTGCTCGCGTGGTGGGGCCGGGAGGGGGTGCCTGGCGGGATGGTTCAGCCCTGGACACCACCGACCGGAGGGCCGTGGTAGGTCGTGCTCAAGGCTGAGCTCAATGACGAGAGCCATGACGTGATCGAAGAAATGATGCTTGTTGTTTGTTGTTGTTGTTGTGTTTGTCGGGGAGGCGGGGTGGCGTTGGTGCTGCTACAGGCACCTACGGCACCTATGGCACCCATCGCGATGAGTGCGGTGGCTCCGGTCGTGGCGGCGAGACGACGAGCTAGGAAACCTGAACTCATGACGCTGTTCCCTTCTGTCGTGACTGAAGCCAATTATCGGTGAACGTCTTGGACGGGGGTAAGAGCCGAAAGTCATCGGTGTTGGTGGTCGTGCTTGACTGGGTGCCGTCGTGTTGACACTGTTCAGTCCCCTTCGCCGGAACGTGGCGCGCCCCGAGACAAGCCGCCCGTGAACGTCGGCGGGCGACTGGTTCGTCAGCCAGCTCCGGGCCGTACCCTGAGAAGCCGTGGAGCTACTGGTCGCGCAGAACCCGGACCCGGAATCGCGACTGCCCTACCTGATCCGCGTGCCGGTGGGCGACGGTCTGGTGTTCGCGGTGTCAGGAACATGGCCGCGCGCCAAGGCGGTGTACTGCCATCCGCTGCCCCCCGAAAGCTGGCCGGACCAACCGGCTCTCATCGAGACCGTCGAACTGCGCTCCTGCACCCGCCGCGGCGCTGCCATCGACGTCGTCGCCGCGAGAGCCCGCGAAAACAGATCGCAGCTCGTCCACACCACGGCCCGTGGCCGCGACGTCGTGTTCTGGCAGAGCCCGCTCACGCGCAAACAGTCCCGCCCCCGCGTGCGCACCCCCACTGCGCGCGCTGCCGGAATACCTGAGCTGGCGATCATTGTCGACGCCCATGAGCGCTACGCCTACAACTTCAGCGACAAACCCGTGACCACCACTCGCGGGCCGCTCGCCTGCGGTGACTACGGGCTGAGCATCGACGGCCAACTCGTCGCCGCGATCGAACGAAAGTCGTTGTCCGACCTGTCTTCCAGCCTGCTCAACGGCAAGCTCAAGTACCAGCTCATCGAACTGGCGGGGCTACCTCGAGCGGCGGTGGTGGTCGAAGACCGCTATTCGGAGATCTTCGCACTGACCTTCGCCAGGCCGTCCGTCGTGGCCGACGCGCTCGCCGAACTCCAAGTCGGCTTCCCCACCGTACCGATCGTGTTCTGTCACAGCCGCAAGCTGGCCCAGGAGTACACCTATCGCTATCTAGCGGCGGCACACCGCTGGTTCACCGAACAGGGCAGTACCCCAACGGCTTTCGAGCCGCAAGACTGAGGCGCCATCAGCCCTCTGTCGTGCCTCGCACGGCGGCCGCGGCCGCCCGGATCTGCGGGGTGACGAGCATAATCTGGCCCAATACTCCGTTGACGAACCCCGGCGACTCGTCCGTCGACAGCTTCTTCGCCAGCTCCACTGCCTCGTCGACGGCTACCGGCTCGGGAACGTCGTTGGCGTGCAACAACTCCCACACCGAGACCCGCAGAATCGCCCGGTCCACCGCCGGAAGCCGATCCAGCGTCCAGCCTTGCAGGTGCGCGGAGATCAGGTCGTCGATGTGTTCGCGGTGCACCGTGACGCCCTGCGCGACCGTGACGGTGTACGGGTTCAGTGGCGATACGTCGGCTTGTTGCTCTGCCAGCGCGTTGCGCGCGTCGGCCACCTCGGCCGGCGTCAGCCCGCGGGCTTCGGCCTCGAAGAGCAGGTCGACCGCGCGCTTTCGCGCTTGATGACGGCCGCGGTCAGGCATTCACCCTTCCCAGGTAGCTGCCGTCGCGGCTGTCGACCTTCAGCTTGTCGCCGGTGTTGATGAAGAGCGGCACGTTGATCTGCGCGCCGGTCTCAAGCGTCGCCGGTTTGGTTCCCGCGCTGGAACGGTCGCCCTGCAGGCCCGGCTCGGTGTGGGTGACCTCCAGCTCCACGGTCACCGGCAGCTCGAGGTAGAGGGGGTTGCCGTCGTGGAACGCCACCTGCACCGGCATGCCCTCGAGCAAGAACCGCGCGCCGTCGCCGACCAGCGATTCGGGCAGGTGGTGCTGCTCGTAGTCCTCGCTGTCCATGAACACGAACTCCGACCCATCGCGGTACAGGTATGTGGTGTCGCGGCGGTCGACTGTCGCCGTCTCCACCTTGACGCCCGCGTTGTACGTCTTGTCGACGACCTTGCCGGACAGCACGTTCTTGAGCTTGGTCCGCACGAACGCCGGGCCCTTGCCGGGTTTGACGTGTTGGAACTCGACGATCTGCCACAGTTGTCCGTCGATCTGCAGGACGAGCCCGTTCTTGAAGTCGGCGGTCGATGCCACGATCGGTTGTTCTCCTAGCTTTCAGTCCAAAGATCCGCCAGCTTATCGCGGGCACTTCAATCATCCGCGTTCCCGTTCGTCCACTGCGAGCGGACCCGTATTCGTGGCCGCTACCATCACGAATTTGGCCATCGCGCCTGCTAGGTGCAGCTTGTGTTGTGCTGGACCGCAGTTCCGGGGAGCCTGAAGTGGACGGTATGCCGTCCGGACGTTTCCGCGTGGTCCAGTTACTGGGCCGCGGCGGCATGGATAAAATCTGGCCGGCTTCCGGCGATTGCGGTGCTGGTCGCGATCATCGTCATCTACGCCCGTAGTGTCCGCGCTGGCAGTCAGCTCCAACGAGCGAACGGTGCTACCTTTCCATAGCCTCAGGAAAGCCCCATCTCCAGCAGGATCTGGACGTTAGCTGAGAGCGTCCGGGTACGATCCCGACATGCCGCTGGGGGTTGATTCGACGTTCGCCGGCTACACCGTCGTTCGACTGCTCGGCGCCGGCGGAATGGGCGAGGTTTACCTGGCCAAGCATCCCCGTCTGCCGCGCAACGACGCGCTGAAGTTGTTGGGCAGCAACGTGTCGGCGGACCCCATCTTCCGCGAGCGCTTCCTGCGGGAGGCCGACCTGGCATGCACCCTGTGGCACCCCCACATCGTGGGCGTGCACGACCGCGGCGAATACGAAGGCCACCTGTGGATCTCGATGGACTTCGTCGACGGCGCCGACGCCGGCAGCCTGATCGCCCGCCGCTACCCCGGACGCATGCCGCGGGACCTCGTCATCGCAATCGTCACAGCGGTCGCGTCGGCCTTGGACTACGCGCACAAGCAAGGCCTGTTGCACCGCGACGTCAAGCCCGCCAACATCATGATCACCAACGTCGACGACCCCGAGCAGCGGCGAATCCTGTTGACGGACTTCGGCATTGCCAAACCGTTCGACGACGCCAGCGGCTTGACCGCGACGAACATCACCGTCGGCACCATCGACTACACCGCGCCCGAGCAACTGATGGGCCAGGACGTCGACGGTCGCGCCGACCAGTACTCGCTCGCCGCCACCGCCTACCATCTGCTCACCGGCGTTCCGCCGTATCGGGACTCCAACCCCGCCGTCGTCATCGGCCGTCACATCAACAACCAGCCCCCGTCTCTTGCCGCCACCCGGCCGGAATTGGCCGCGCTCGACCCGGTGCTGGCGACCGCGCTGGCCAAGGACCCCAACAGCCGGTTCGCAACGTGCAGTGACTTTGCGCGGGCGTTGACTTCTCCGCCGTCGCGCGGTCCCGGGCTGAGTGCATCGGCAGTGCCGACCATGGCCGCAGCCACCCAGCCGGCGCCGGGCTGGTATCACGACCCCAGCGGCAAACCCGGGTCCCTGTACTGGGACGGCCGCGAATGGCACCCGGCGCGGCAGTCGGCAGCCAGCCGTCCGGCCGCGGCCCTGCTGGTGCTCGGCATCGCGCTCGTGGTGGCAGTACTCGGATTGCTGGTGTTCGCGTTGAGCCGGGGCAAGGAAACCGCCCCGCCGTCCGCGTCGACGCCGACGCGGTTCACGACGCAAGAAACCGACCCGGTAGAGCCGCCGACGACGATAGCGACCACCGCGAGCGCATCCGTACGACCACAGACAACGTGGACCGCGGTCGTCGTCGGCACCTGCGACGAGGGCGGCACCTGCGGCGTGAAGCAGCGCACCGCACCCCGCAACGCCGCCCCGCGGCTGATGCGGAACGACCTGTTCGACAACGCCACGGTGAGTGTGATGTGTCAGACCGTTGGCGACTTTCGCGCGAGTTCGGGCCGTTCCAGTGAAATCTGGTACCAGCTCGCCAACGGGGCCTACGTGAACTCGGTCTATCTGGATGTCGCGGCGTCGGGGATTCCCGCTTGCTGACCGCGGCGAGGGTCGCTCTGCTGATTGCCGTCGCTACATGGGCAGTCGGTTGCACTTCGACGACATCTGGCACGGCGGCCGCACCCCCTTCGGTCGCGGCGAGCCCTCTGTCAACACCACAGACCACCGTGGCCGTCCCCGACGGCTGGCAGGAGGTCGGTAAGTCGGTGCAAGGACGCCCCATCCGGGTTCTCACCCTCGGTCACGGACCGCGGAAGGTGCTATTCATCGGAGGCATCCACGGCGATGAGACGGAGGGTGCGTACGCGACCGCGCAGCTGCCAAGCGCCTTCACCGCCGCGCGCGGCCTCGCCGACACCGTCACCCTGACGATCCTCGAGGACGCCAACCCCGACGGGAGGGCGGCGCACACGCGCGAAAACGCCAACGGCGTCGACATCAACCGGACCTTCCCGGCCACGAACTTCGACACGACGAACGGCGGGGAACCGCTGAGCCAGCCCGAGTCGCGCATCGTGTTCGACACCATCAACCGCGTCAACCCAGACCTCGTGATCGTCGTCCACTCGTGGGCGGGCCGCGAGTTCGTCAACTTCGACGGCCCTGCCCGGCCGATCGCCGAGCGGTTCTCCGCCGGCACCGGGCTGCCCGTGACGGAGTCGAGCTCGTTCTCGTCCACCCCCGGGTCGCTGGGGTCCTACTTCGGGCGCGACCGCGGCATGGCGGTAATGACCATCGAGCTTCTCAAGGGCTCAGAGCCGAATGCGGACTGGGAGCGGATACGAACGGCGCTACTCGACGCGATCCGCGGCTGAGCCACTTCAGGTCAGAATCGCCAGATCTTTCGGGAACCGGGTCAGCAGTTCGGGCGACTCGTCGCCGACGAGCAACGTGTCCTCGATGCGGACACCGCCACGGCCGGCAAGGTAGACACCCGGCTCGACGGTCACCGCGGCGCCGGCCTTGAGCGTGGCGCCGGACGCGGCGCTGATGCCCGGCGCCTCGTGGATCTGCAGACCGACGCCGTGGCCCAGGCCGTGCCCGAAATTCTCGGCGTAGCCCGCATCGGCGATCACCGCGCGCGCCGCCGCGTCGATCTCACTGCACGCCGTGCCGACCGCGAGCGCCAAGCGGCCCGCCTGCTGTGCGGCCGCCACCAACTCGTAGATCTCGAGCTGCCACTGCGCGGCCCGGCCCAGCACGAAGGTGCGGGTCATGTCCGAGTGGTAGCCGGCGACCAGCGCGCCGAAGTCGAGCTTGACGAAGTCGCCCGACGCCAGCACCGTGTCGGTGGGCCGATGGTGCGGGATCGCCGAGTTCGTGCCGGTCGCGACGATCGTCTCGAACGAAACACCGTCGGCGCCGTGGTCGAGCATGAGCGTCTCGAGGTCCCGGGCGACCTGCCGCTCGGTGCGACCCGGCCGCAGGCCGCCACGTTCGATCAGGTCCGCCAGCGCGGCGTCGGCGGCCTCGCACGCCAGCCTCAGCAGCGCCTTCTCTCCGTCGTCTTTGACCTCGCGCATCGCCTCGACCGTGCCCGACGCCCGCACCAGGTTCACGTCACCGGCGGCTCGCGCCAGTGCGTCGTAGCCGTCGACGGTGACGACGTGGCTCTCGAACCCCAGTCGTGCCACCCCTTCGTCGGCGGCCACCCGGGCCAGACGCGGACCGCACGCCCTCTCGACTTCCAGCCGCACGCCTGGCGCCTGCTGTGCTGCCTGGGTGCGATAGCGGGCGTCGGTGGCCAACGTGGCCCGCCCGGCGTCGTCGGCAAACGCCAGCAGTGCGGCGTTGGAACCGGTGAATCCGGACAGATAACGGACGTTGACCAGGTGTGTTACCAGCATCGCGTCCAGTCCGGCGGCTGTGAGCTGCCGACACAGGTTTTCGCGGCGCTGGGAATACGACACGGGTCTTGACGCTACCCGTTAGGCTTTCCCGCCATGAGGTCATGGTTGCTGCGCGGACTGATCTTCGCGTTCCTGATGGTCGTCCTGCGGCTGGTCCAGGGGGTGATGATCAACACCTGGGAGACCAGGGCCCAATCCATCAGCTTTTCCCTGGTGGGCATCTACGCAATCCTGGTCGCCATCTGGGGCTACGTCGACGGGCGCAGGGACGCCAACACGCAGCCCGACCCCGACCGGCGAGCCGACCTTGCGATGACGTGGTTGCTGGCCGGACTGCTGGCCGGCGTCCTGTCGGGCTTCGTCTGTTGGCTGATCTCGCTCTTCTACAAGACCATGTACGTCAACGCACTGGTGAACGAGGTGACGACGTTCGCCGCGTTCACCGCGCTGCTGGTGTTCGTGATGGCGATGATCGGTGTGACGATCGGACGCCTCCTGGTAGACCGGCGCTACAACAAAGAGGGCTATCCCGCACGGCGCCGCGAAGGCGCTGACGAGGACAACCCGGACACCGACGTGTTCGCCGCCGTCGGCGGTGGCCGGTCCGAGGCGACGCAAGAAGCCCAACCGCAGGAAACCGCGTTCCATGAGCGGCAGACACAGGAAGCCCGCTTCGACGAGGGGCGGACTGAAGAGCTGCCCCTGCATGAGGAGCGGACGCAGGAAGGCCCGCGCCGCGAGCAGTAGCAGCTAGCCCTGCAGCGCGTCCGCGAGGTAGCGCAGGGCCAGTACGTACCCTTGTGTACCGAGTCCGGCGATCACGCCCGTCGCGACGGGACTGATGTAGGAGTGATGCCGAAACTCCTCGCGCGCAAACACGTTTGAGATGTGCACCTCGATCAGCGGTGCCCGCAGCTCCGCGCACGCGTCGCGAAGCGCAACCGACGTGTGCGTCAGGCCGCCGGCGTTGAGGATCACCGACTCACCGGCGTCCGCGGCGCGGTGAACCAGCTGGATCAGCTCTGCCTCGCTGTTGCTCTGCCGGACAGAGGCTTTCAGGCCGAGCTCGGCCGCCGTCGCCTCGATCAACGAGACCAGCTCTTGGTAGGTGGTGTTGCCGTACACGTCCGGCTCGCGCACCCCCAGCCGGTCGAGGTTCGGACCGTTCAGCACGTTCACCGTCGTCATCGTCAGGCGCTCACTTTCGCATAGGCAGCCGCCAGCAACGACGGGTCCGGGCCTTCGAGCCGGCCCGGCTTGGCCAGGCCGTCGAGCACCACGAACCGCACTACCCCGGCCCGGGTCTTCTTGTCGCCGGCCATGATCTCGACCAATTCCGGCAGCGCCGCAGGGTCATAGCCGACCGGCAGACCCAGCGATGCCAGGACCGACCGGTGCCTGTCGGCGGTCGCGTCGTCGAGCCGGCCGGCGAGCCGGCCCAATTCCGCCGCAAAGACGAGCCCGACCGATACGGCGGCGCCGTGACGCCACCGGTACTGTTCTCGGCGCTCGATGGCGTGGCCCAGCGTATGCCCGTAGTTCAGGATCTCCCGCAACGCCGATTCCTTCTCGTCGGCTGCGACGACCTCGGCCTTGACGGCCACGGAGCGGCGAATCAGGTCTTTCAGCACCGGCCCGCCCGGATCGGTCGCCGCCTCGGGGCTGCGCTCGATGATGTCGAGGATCGTCGGGTCGGCGATGAAGCCGGCTTTGACCACTTCTGCCATTCCGGCGACGATCTCGTTACGGGGCAACGTCTTCAGCGTGTCGAGGTCGACGAGCACCGCGGTCGGCTGGTGGAAGGCGCCGACCAGGTTCTTACCCGCGTCGGTGTTGATCCCGGTCTTGCCGCCGACCGCGGCGTCCACCATGCCGAGCAGTGTGGTGGGCACGTGAATCACCGGCACCCCGCGCAGCCAGGTTGCCGCCGCGAATCCCGCAACATCCGTGGCGGCGCCTCCACCGAGGCTCACGATCGTGTCTTTGCGGCCGATTCCGATGCGGCCCAGCACTTCCCAGATGAAGCCGACGACCCCGAGTTCCTTGCCCGCCTCGGCGTCGGGGATCTCGATACGGTGAGCGTCGACTCCGTTGTCCGTCAACGCAGTTCGGACGTTTTCGGCGGCTCCGGCGAGCACCGGCTGGTGCACGATCGCGACCTTGTGGGCGCCGTCGAGCAGCCGGTTCAACTCGCCGAGAAGCCCGTTGCCGATGATGACGGGATAGGGCGGGTTGACGTTGACATCGACGGTCAAGGCGTCAGTCACGTTGCGTCCGTTCGGCATTGCGGGCGGCCAGTGCCGCGGGGCTCGGCGGCGCGTGGGTGGATTCGGCGGGCGTCAGCGAGATGGGTGAGCGTCGGAAGACAGAGCGTCGCTTGCGCCGTCGGGAAGAGCTTTGGCGGGCCTGCTGCGGATTCTCCAGCCGCGCCACGATCTGGCGGACCACGGCCCCGGGATTGCGCCGGTTGGTGTTGACGCGAATGGTGGCCGCCCGCCGGTACAGCGGAACCCGGTCAACCATCAGCGCACGATATTTCGCGGCCGGGTCGGGACCGGCCAGCAATGGGCGCACGGTGCTTCCGCTTGTGCGGCGCACGCCCTCGGCCGCGTTGATCTCCAGGTAGATCACCGTGTGTCCGGCCAACACGTCGCGGACGCCCTCGGTGGTGATCGCCCCGCCGCCGAGAGCCAGCACACCGTCGTGCTCGGCGAGCGACGCGCGCACCACCTCTTCCTCGATGCGCCGGAATTCCTGCTCGCCGTCGGCACCGAAGATGTCGGCGATCGCACGCCCCGTCTTGGCCTCGATCGCAGCGTCGGTGTCGAGGAACGTCACGTCCAGGGCCCGGGCCAGCCGGCGCCCGATCGTCGACTTGCCTGAGCCGGGCAACCCGACCATTACCGCCTTCGGTGCCATCGCGGCTACCCCGATGCTCGTGCGTCGTGGTCGCGGATGCCTGCGAGATATGACGCGATGTTGTTCTTGGTTTCGGCGATCGAGTCGCCGCCGAACTTCTCGAGCGCGGCGCGGGCGAGCACCAGCGAGACCATCGCCTCGGCGACCACGCCCGCGGCGGGCACCGCGCAGACGTCGGAACGCTGGTGGATCGCGGCGGCCTCCTCGCCGGTGGCCATGTCGACGGTGGCCAGCGCGCGCGGGACGGTGGAGATCGGCTTCATCGCGGCACGGACCCGCAGCGGCTGACCGTTCGTCATGCCGCCCTCGAGCCCACCGGCGCGGTTCGTCGACCTCAGCACCCCTTCGGGTCCCGGGTACATCTCGTCGTGGGCGACGCTGCCGCGACGCCTGGCGGTTTCGAAGCCGTCGCCGATCTCGACGCCTTTGATCGCCTGGATGCCCATGACCGCCGCGGCCAGTTGGCTGTCCAGGCGGTTCGCGCCGCTGGTGAACGACCCGAGTCCGACCGGCAGGTCCAGTGCGACGACCTCGACCACGCCGCCGAGGGTGTCGCCGTCTCTTTTGGCGGCCTCGATCTCGTCGACCATCGATTGCTCGGCCTGCCTGCCGAAAGCCCGCACCGGACTGGCGTCGATCGCGTCGAGGTCATGCGGCCCCGGCGGCGGACCGTCGTACGGGGCGGACGCGCCAATCGAGATCACGTGACTGATCACCTCGAC
>JBAPQQ010000491.1:0-2405 GCA_049280695.1 Mycobacterium sp. | reverse complement strand
GTCCGCAGGTGGGGAAGTTGCGCGGCCACAGTCCGACAGCGTCGAAGTGGTGCGAGGATGTCGCTGCGCTGGTGCTCGTCGGACTATCCCTGCCAAGCCCTCGAACGGCTCGCGGATCGTCTGCCGGTCGGGTTCGGCGATGTCGGTTATGTGGCGGCACGGCGAGAGTCAGCTGTAGCAGTAGGAGTCTGACGAAGCGTCGCCGCCCTGCAGCCGGATCTGGTGCACGCGCAGGCCGCGGAACTCCTCGCCGTGCGGGAAGAATTTCTCGTCGATGCTCAGCCCGCCGTTGGGATCCGCGTCGAGCTTGGCCATCCACGTGCCGACGCCGTCCGGGTAGAACTGGTCGTCCCACGCCCCATACAGCGAGTTGGTGAAGTACACCCGCTTGCCGTCGCGGCTGACCTCGACCATCTGCGGCCCGCCGGCCAGCGGTATGTCGGGCATCGCCGGATGCGGAGCGCGGTCGACGATGCCGCCGAGCCGCACGGATCCCACCTGCTTCGGGTGCGCGGGGTCCGACACGTCGAACTGCTTCATCTCGCCGGTGCCCCAGCAGGACACGTAGAGGAACCGGTCGTCGACCGACAGGTCGATGTCGGTGATGAGCGGCGGCACTGCGGAGAACGGCTTGAGCGCCGCAGGCAGGAGGTCGGGGTCGGCGGGCTCCGCAGGGATGGTGATGACCTTCTCGACCTTCCACTCCTGCGCGTCGCGGAACCAGCGCCAAACCGAGCCGGACAGGTCCTCAGTGGAAATCACCACGCCGACGAAGCCCCAGGTCGCCTCGGGGTCGTGGGACGGACGCACCTCCAGTGCCATCTGGTGCTGGGCGCCTAGGTCGACCCGCTGCATGTGCTCACCCTTGGCAAGGTCCCAGAAGTGGATGGCGTGGCCGTACTTCTGGCCCAGCAACAATTCCGGCACGATGCCGTTCTCGATCATCGAGGGGCTGCCCCACTCGCTCGAGATCAGCACGTTCTGATTGAGGTGCCACCAGGCGTCGTAGTGGAAGTGCTGCGGCCCGCGGTCGGTCTCCCAGGCACGTAAGACGTCGAATGTCTCGTGGTCGAGCAGCGCGATCCCGCCCGGTCCGTCGTCGTTGCCCTCAGGGCCGCCTAGGCAGGTAAGGAAGACGCCGTCGGGTCCGCAGTGAAGAGTGTGCGGACGCGAGTAGCCGGCGTTCTCGGAGAGGCTCTTCGCGTCGATCGTCTTGATCAGTGTCGGGTTGCGTGGGTCCGGCTGAGTGTCGAACACGTGGACGTTGGACGACCGCAGCCCTGGGACCAGGAGGTAGCGGCGCTCGAGGCCGTCCATGTCGTGGCCCTCATGCTTGAGTGCGCTGCTGCAGGCATTCCAACCGAAGTGATGAAGCTCGTCGCCGCGGCCGGGGACGTCGGTCCAGCCGACCACCCGCCCATAGCTCTCAGAGGCCGGATTCACGTCGATGACGGTCATCGCGTCGTTCTTCTGCGCGGCGCGGTCGAAGGCCACCACGTACGCGAGCTTCTCGCCAGGAGCGGCCGCCGCCTCTGCAGCGGTCCGGTAGAACGTCGGATCGATCGACGCATGAGCCATGCGGAGACCTCCCAATCAAGGCGCTAGTGCGCCAAGAAAAATCCGCACGCAACTGCATCCGGTTACCGACAATCGTAGTCTCGGCCCGCACGTACGGGCCCCGATTCGCCGCCGTCGAAACCAACGAAGATGACCTCGCGCTGCGCGCTGACGTCGGGTCCACCGAATCCCCAAGGCTCCATGACATGGGCATTACCGGCTTCTTGACGGTTGCGCCACCCCGCCGCCGACGGCCGGCCGGGCGCGAACTGTCATAGCAGTTCATTGCGATGCATCGATACGGCACTGCCTGGCCGACAATGCCAGCGAACCGCCGAAAGCCAGCTAACGGTTAGATCGGCTCTTGATTACGCCATGGGCTGGGACGAACGTCCTTTGCTCTGCCGTTCTCAAAACTAGCCCGCCTAGATACCATGCTTGACCTGCGTGGCAGGTGCAGGATTCGAACCTGCGTAGGCGTAAGCCGACGGATTTACAGTTCATCCCGACCGTTTGCGACGTGTGTCAGCTAACCCGGATTCATGCTGGTAGAGCACTTGGGCTAGCCCAGATTCTCGTTGTGCCGCAATGCTTCTCACGCCCAGGTGACGACCTAGCGCAGACTATCGGTTGACTTCCGTAGGTTTGCGGGAGACTAGTGTAAAGCCCTGGCTGCTGGGACCACGCTGGGATGAAATCTGCCTATCCAGCAACCTGTTTAGCCTCATTCCCGTACCTGGGAGGTGTCAGGAGTCTAGCGAGAGGGAGCCCGCGCCAACCGGCTCCCATCGCAGAAGCATTCTGCGAGACTTCGACCGGTGCTCCCTGAACCTACGTCGTTGATGAGC
>JBAPQQ010000490.1:0-2647 GCA_049280695.1 Mycobacterium sp. | reverse complement strand
GTGCCCGGCTGTGCCAGCGGCGAGGTGTGTACGGACAGCACCGCGACGCGTTCGGGCAGCGGCACGGTGCTCACATCCCATGTCTACCCGAAACGGGGGTCGACATATTCCCGCGGCACGCGGTTTTGCCGTCGGCACCGCCCCGCGCCGGCGTCCGGTGTGACATGAGCGGCTCGGCGGCTCTCTATGGTGGGAGCATGAGTGCTCAGGCGCGCAAGGTTGGCGTGGTCACGGGCGCCAGCTCCGGCATCGGTGAGGCGACCGCCAAGGTCCTTGCCGCACAAGGGTTTCACGTGTTCGCGGTGGCGCGTCGCGCGGAGCGGATCGAGGCGTTGGCCCGCGAGATCGGCGGTACCGCGGTTGTTGCGGATGTCACCGACGATGCGGCGGTCGACGCGCTGGCCGCGCAGCTGGACCGGGTCGATCTGCTCGTCAACAACGCCGGCGGCGCCAGGGGGCTGGCCCCGGTGGGCGAGGCCGACCTCGAGCACTGGCGCTGGATGTGGGAGACCAACGTCCTCGGCACGCTGCGCGTGACGCGGGCGCTGCTGCCCAAGCTGGTCGAGTCCGGCGACGGGTTGATCGTCACCGTCACCTCTGTCGCGGCGCTGGAGACCTACGACGGCGGCGCCGGCTACACCGCGGCCAAGCACGCCCAGGGCGCACTGCATCGCACACTGCGCGGCGAACTGCTCGGAAAGCCGGTGCGGCTCACCGAGATAGCACCGGGGGCGGTGCAGACGGAGTTCTCGCTGGTGCGCTTCGACGGTAACCGAGAGCGCGCCGACGCGGTGTATCGCGGCATCACCCCGCTGGTCGCCGAGGACGTCGCCGAGGTGATCGGTTTCGTGGCGTCGCGCCCGTCGCACGTCAACCTCGACCTGGTGGTGATCCGCCCGCGCGACCAGGCGACGGCGTCGCGGTTCAGCCGCCGGAGTCGCAGCGCCGACGACCTCTAGCCGCCGGGACGGCGGTTGACCGGTTGCGGCGCGCCCGACGGCGTGACCGGCGCGGTGACGGGAATCGCCACCGACGGCTGCTCGGGCGTGATCGCCGACATCGAGCGCCAGGTGTCCCAGTCCACCGCCCAGTCCCAGATGTCGCCGTCGGAGTAGGACAGCTGGATCGACGTACCGGTGATTTCGACGGGATCGCCGTACATTGCGCTGTTGAAGTACTCGATGGCGTTTTCCAGGTTCAGGTTGATGCAGCCATTGCTGACATTCGTATTGCCCTGCGCGCCAAGGCTTTCGGGGTTGCAGTGAATGAACTCGCCGTTGTTGGAGATTCGCACGGCGTAGCGCTCGTGCACGTTGGCGTAGCCGGCGGCCGGGTTGCTCATCCAGAAGTCCTGGTACTTCTCGCTGACCACGTGGGTGCCGCTGCGGGTGACGTTGCGCGGGAGGTCGGCCTCGCCGTAGCTGCACGGGAAGTCCATGATCACGCCCTCATCGGTCTCCACCTGGATGCGGTGCGAGGGCGCGTACCCCCTGACCACCTGCCGGCGCCCGATGGCGAAGTTCAGCGAGACGTCCTCGGCGCCGTATGCGCCGTCGCCGAAGTTCACCCCGTACAGCTTCGCGTCGACGTGCACGGTGGTGCCGGCCGGGTAGTACTCCCTGGTGCGCCAGTGCACCCGGGAGCCCTCGGCCTCGTCGGGCAGCCAGGCCCAGCTGCCCTCGACCGGTGGCTGGGTGATGACGTCGAGCCCGCGCTCGACTGCGGCCTTGTCACTGATCGGCGCGTCGAACTGCAGGATGATCGGCGCCGCCACGCCGACGGTCTGGCCGTCGGCGAGCTGGAACTGCCCGTGCACCGTCGAGTCGGGGTCGACGGTGGAGAAGCGACCCTTTACTGGGACCGCGATGCCGTCGCGACCGACCACCGAGCCGGACCAGGTGTACTTGTCGCCGTAGCCCAACGGCTCGGTCACCGAGTACGACGTGCGGTCCCGGGACAGCGCCCCCGTGACCACCTTGCCGTCGGAGTTGGTCAGCGTCACGCGCTGGAAGAAGCCGTCGCGAACCTCCGCGCTGATCGGCGCCGTCGGCACCACGTCGTCGGCGGAGTCGCCCGGTCGTAACGTCACGGTGGGCTTCGGCGGCGGGCCGGCCGCCCCGTCCTGCCTGCCGGACTTGCTGACGCACGACGCCAGGACGCCGGGCGCAACCACCCCGACCGCGAGCGCGCTCAGGGCACGGCGGCGGGTGAGCCGCTGGAGCTGTTCTGCTGCTCCCGTCCGCAGCGCGTCGTCAGCTGATGTCACGTCGATCCAGGGTACGGAAGCAGTGCGGCAGGTGTTAAATCGTCACGCCGACCAGCACCGGCTCTGGAATCAAAGTGATACCAAAGGCGTCCCGCACCCCGTCGCGGATCGTGCGGGCCAGCGCGACGATGTCGGCCGCCGTGGCGCCCCCGCGGTTGGTCAGCGCCAGCGAGTGTTTGGCCGACAGCCGGGCGCGTGCGCCCGGTCCGGGAAATCCCTTGCCGAAGCCGGCCCGCTCGACGAGCCACGCGGCGGCCAGCTTCACCCCGCCGCGCGCCGGGAAGTGCGGCACGGGGCTCCCTGCCTGCCGCGCAAGCCGTTGGTAATCAGCTTCGCAGACAACAGGATTGGTGAAGAAGGAGCCGACGCTCCAGGTGTCGT
>JBAPQQ010000489.1:0-3505 GCA_049280695.1 Mycobacterium sp. | reverse complement strand
GTGCAGGGCGTTGCGCAGCGCGCGGACCACGGCGACGCGTTGGCGCGCCACCGCCCGCGCCTCGGGCCGCATGATCAGGTCGACGTAACGCTGCCGTACCCGCGACTCCTCGTTCATCTCCTTGTGCGCGACCGGCAGCGGCCGCAGCGCCTTGGCCGCCATCTGCCATGAGTCGGCGAGCACGGACAGTTCACCGCGGCGCGAGCTGATCACCTCGCCGTGCACGAACACGATGTCGCCGATGTCGACCTCGGACTTCCACCGGTCCAACACGTCCTGCCCGACGCCGGCCAGGCTGACCATCACCTGCAGCTGCGTGCCGTCGCCCTGCTGCAGTGTGGCGAAACACAGCTTGCCGGAGTTGCGGGCGAACACGACGCGGCCTGCGACGCCGACGATCTCGCCGGTCGTGGCGTCGGCGGGCAGGTCGGGGTACTCGTCGCGGATCTGCTTCAGCGTGTGGGTGACGGGCACACTCGCCGGGTACGGCTCGTTTCCCTCTTCGAGCAGCCGCTCACGCTTGCCCTGCCGAATCCGGAACTGCTCCGGTGCATCGGCTGTTGCTCTTCGCGCAAGCGGCTCATCAGCGGGCTCGCGCGGGTCTGAACTCACGACTGGCCAGCTTAAATCAACGCACGGGTGCGGCTGGGCTGGACTGGGACCGTCGACCGTCGTACACCGCGAACGTGCGCCCAGTCCCCGGCGGCACAGCGTGTCACGGGCGTGACGCGCACGCTCGCGTCAGGACGGGGCGGGGTCGCAGCCGCGGCGGCCTCCGTGCGCCCAGGCGATCAGGTCGCGCGGGGCGAGCTGGTCGGCGCGGTGGATGTAGCGACGCAGCTCGCCTTCACTGAAGATGTTCCGCCATTCTCCGCGTCCGCCGGCGCGGAAGAAACGCTCGTCGCTGCGCCAGATGCGGTCGGTTGAGTTGGGCGCGAGTTGCGAAGCGCGGGCCCGCATCATGTCCAGGCTGGCGTGCTCGGCCAGTTCGCCGGCCCGGTCGCGACCCACGTCGTAGCCGAGGGCCCGGCCGAGTCGGATCAGCTCGCCGGCGAGGTCGGCCTGGTAGTCGACGTAGTGGAAGACGGACACGTTGGGCAGGTGGCGCCGCTGCCAGAATGTGTAGAAGTGGTGCAGCAGGGTGGCCAGCGACGACATCCCTTCCGGGGGCATGATCGGCCGCTCCATCCACCCCCGGAACGCGTGATGCACGTCGACGTCGGGGCGCGGGGGCGCAGGCGGCGGGCCGAATCCTCGGTGGGGCGGCGCCGCGGCCTGGTGCAGCGCCCGCATCCGGTCCTGGTCGATGTTGGCTTCCTGGAACAACATCGACACCGCCGCGTCGCGCGGGTCGCGGCCGACACCGATGTACGTGACGCGGCCGTCGAGCACGAGCCCGTCCAGCGGCGTGTGGGTCTTGATGAAGCGGCGGTGTTTCTGGGCATCGAGGTCGGCGACGACCTGGGCGATCGGCCGGATCGTCTGGTCCAGCCACGGCGAAACCGTCGACATCGAACCCGGCATGTCGGGTCCGTCGAAGACGAGCAGCGACACCAGGCGTTGCGTCCACGTCATCCCGCACTTCGACGGTGCCGAGATGACGATGTCGCCCGCACGCAATTCCAGCGCGTCCCAACGGAAGTTGTCGCTCATCAACGAGCGGTACGCGACGCGGTCGGTCATCGACGCATGATCGCACAGCGGCCGGAGGCCGAGCTCCGACACGTCGAGTTCGCGCCCGATCGGCAGTTCTTCGAACCTGGTTGTCACGACACCTCTCTTGGATCGACGACGGCCAGCACTGCCGCGCTACTTCTGGGCGCCTTTACTGTCGGTTCGCCGGCTTGGCGAATCCTCAACGAATACTTGGCGGGAAATACGAAGCGGCCCAACGTCATCGGACCGGTGCGGGGTCGCTGCCCCGGCGGCCGTGGTGGGCCCAGTCGAGAAGGTCTGGAGAGGCCAGCTGGTTGGCGCGTTCCAGGTAGCGCCGGTAGTCGGCCCGGGTGAACACGTCACGCCACTCGCGACTCCCACCGGCTCGGAAGAAAGGTTCGCGGGGCTGCCAGACGTCAGGCGCGAGTTCCGCGGCGCGATCACGCATGGCGGTGAGGGTGGCATGCCCGGCGAGTTCTTCGGCGCGGTCGCGGTCGACGTCGTACCCGAGGATCCCGGCGAGACGCAGGAGTTCGCGGACGAGGTCCCGTTGGTAGTCGGCGTAGTGGAACAGTGCGACGTTGGGCAGATGCCGGCGCTGCCACACGGAGTCGAAGTGGTGAAGGATGGTGGCCAGCGGCACGACACCCTCGGCCGGCATGATCGGCCGCTCCATCCAGTACCGGAGAACCTCTTGCGGGCTGCGCTCCAGATCGCGGTCGAGATCGAGATCCGGTGGGCGGAAACGCTCGTGCTGGGGGACCGACGGATTGCGAGGTGGCACCCCGCCGGCCTCGTGCAGACCCCGAATCCGGTCCCGCTCCATGACCATGGACATGGCCGCATCTCGCGGGTCGCGGCCCACGCCGATGTAGGTGACGCGGTCGTCGAGCACGAGACCGTCGAGTGGCGTGTGGGTCTTGATGAATCGGCGGTGCGGCTGCGCCGCCAAGGCCGCCACGACCTCCTCGAGCGGCTGCACGCGCAAGTCGAGCCAGGGCGACACCTCCTGCATGCGCCCGGGCAGGTTCGGGCCGTCGAAGACCAGTAGCGAGATCAGGCGCTGCGTCCAGGTGCTTCCGCACTTGGGCGGCGCGGACACCACGATGTCGCCCGCGCGCAATTCCAGTGCGTCCCAACGCAGGTTGTCGCTCATCCAGGAGCGGTACTCCACCCGCGCGGTTGTCGGTGCGGTATCGCCCGAGGACACATCATTCATGAATAGCGTTGTTGTGCAGGGGATTCGATTCCGGCGAGTTGGCCGAAGTCGAGCTTGACGATCTGGTCGGCGCAGTGGAAGTAGCGGTCGTCGTGGGTGATTACGATGACGGTCTTCCCGCGCCGGGCCAGGCCGGTGAGGATTTCGGTGTAGAAGACTTCGCGGAACCGTGGCTCCTGGTCGGCCGCCCACTCGTCGAACAGGTAGATCGGCCGGTCTTCCAGCAGAGCGGTCAGCAGTGCCAGCCGTTTGCGTTGGCCGGCCGACAGCGCGACCGTGGACAGCCGCCCGTCGTGCACGCTCACTTTGTGCGCCAACTGCAGCTCGGTCAGATAGCGTCGCACCTCGTCGTCGATCCCTGTCCGGTCGAATCCCAGGTAGTCCTCGAACAGATGGAAATCGGTGAAGACCGCCGAGCAGTTCTGGCGGAACCACTCGATGTTCTCGTGGCCGACCTTCTCGCCGTTGACGGTGACGAATCCCGTTTCGGGCGTGTACAAGCCGGTCAGCAGCTTGGCCAGGGTCGACTTCCCGCTGCCGTTGCCGCCGACGACGAACGTGATGGAACCCGGCTCGAAGACCAGGTCCAGCGGACCGAGGTGAAAACCCGGCCCGGCGTCACCGCCGGGA
>JBAPQQ010000488.1:0-2667 GCA_049280695.1 Mycobacterium sp. | reverse complement strand
CCGCGTACCCGGCCCATCCCCCGCCCGGCAACGGGCCCGCCCCCGGTTATCCGGCTCCGACCGGTTACGGGGCCGTGCCCGGTTACGGGGCCTACCCGACCGGTTACGGGGCCCCGCCCGGTTATCCGCCACCCGGTTACGGGGCCCCGCCCGGTTACGGCGCCTACCCGCCCTATCCGCCCGCGGGACCGCCGCCCGCGCTGAAACCCGGGGTGATCCCGCTGCGTCCGCTGGGGCTCAGCGACATCTTCAACGCGGCGTTCTCGTACATCCGGGTCAACCCGCGCGCCACCCTCGGACTCACGACGATCGTCGTCGTCGTCACGCAGATCATCGTCCTGATCCTCACGACGGCGGTGCCGCTGGGCATGTACGGGCAGGTCGACATCTCGCGAGCCGGGGACCAGTCCGACGCCGGGCTGGTCGGGATGTTCCTGTCTCTGGTCGCCGCGGGATTGACCAGCGGACTGTCAGGTGTGGTGTTGAGCGGCCTGCTGACCGTCGTCGTCGGCAGGGCGGTGTTCGGCGCGCATATCACCATCCGGGAAGCGTGGGACCGCATGCGCGGCCGACTGCTGGCACTACTCGGGTTGACGCTGCTCGAGGGCCTGGGCGCGGTGCTGCTGTTGACCGTGACCGTCGTCGTCGTCGCGGTCGCGGCCGCCATCAACGCGGCGCTGGGCGTGGTGGCGGGAATCGTCGTCGTCATCGGCGTGATCGCCGCGTTCGTCTATCTGTGGACGATGCTGAGCTTCGCGCCCGTCCTGATCGTGCTGGAGCGGCTGCCGGTGTTCGCCGCGATCAGCCGGTCGTTCGGGCTCGTGGCGGGATCGTTCTGGCGGGTGTTCGGCATCCGGATCCTGGGCTCACTGGTCGCCGGCATCGTGGCCTTCGCGGTGGGGATTCCGTTCACGTTCAGCGGCCAGATGCTGGGCGTGCTCGCCGAGTCGGTGGGCGCGGCGCTGGCCGCCTCGGCCCTGGTGGCGGTCGGGGGTGCGATCGGCCAGATCGTCACCGCGCCGTTCACCGCCGGCGTCGTCGTGCTGCTCTACACCGACCGCCGCATCCGTGCCGAGGCGTTCGACCTGGTGCTACAGACCGGTGCCGGCGGCGCGACCGCCGATTCGGCGGATGCCACCGATCACTTGTGGTTGATCCGGCATCCCTGACCATGCCGACCGTCCTGATCGACCGCGACGCCGCGCACGCGGCGGCACAGCGCGAGCTGTCCAAGCCGATCTACCCCAGGGAGAGCATCTCCGACCGGCTCAACGAGTGGATCAACGACTTCATCTACCGAGCCATCTCGAAGGGATCAGAGGTGCCCGGCGGATGGTTCACCGTGGCGGTGCTGCTCACCCTTCTCGCGGTGGCGATCGTCGTCGCCGTCCGAATCGTCCGCCGCACAATGCGAACCAAGCGCAAAGGCGACTTCCGGCTCTTCGGCGCAGCCGAGCTGACCGCCGCCGAGCATCGAGCCACCGCCGAACGCTTTGCGGCCGAACGCAACTGGGCGGCAGCCATTCGGCACCGGCTGCGCGCGATCGCCCGGCAACTCGAGGAGAACGGCGTGCTCAATGCGGTGCCGGGCCGCACCGCCAACGAGCTGGCCAACGACGCCGCCCAGTCGATCCCGGAGCTGCAAACCGAATTGACCGACGCTGCAATATGTTTCAACGACGTCATGTACGGTGAGCGGCCCGGCACCGAACCTGCATACCGCAGTGTCGCCGCGCTCGACGAGCACATCCGCTTCCGCCGATCGCACGGTCCGCATGACGCCGGCTCGCCCCACGCCGCCCAGACGTGGACGCCGCTGCAGTGAGCAATCCTCCTGCATCGCGGCGGTGGGTCCAGAGTCGGCGCACTTGGCGGTGGCTGCTGCTGTCGTTCGCCACCGTCATCGCGGTCGCCGCGGTGAGCACCTACCTCACCGCGCCACGTCCGGGAGGGCGGATGGATGCCGAATCCACAAGCCCCGACGGCGGACACGCGTTGATGACGCTGCTGCGCGAGCGCGGTGTCGACGTCGTCGTCGCGCGAGAAGTCGCCGACGTCGAACGCGCCGCCCGCCCCGACTCGCTGGTGCTCGTCGCCGAAAGCTACTTCGTGGTCGACGACGAAGTGATGTCGCGCCTGCAGAACGTGCCCGGTGATCGCTTGCTGATCGAACCCGTGTCGAACATCCGCAAGAGGCTGGCACCCGGCATCCGCATCGGCCGCGCCGCGACGATCGGCGGCGACCCGAACTGCGACCTGCCCGAAGCGACGAAGGCCGGGGAGGTGCAGTTCGGCGTCAGCGACACTTACGAGGCTGCCGGTGACGAGCCGATGACCAGCTGCTACGACGGCGCGGTGGTGCGATACCGCGACGGCGACCGGACGGTGACGGCGGTCGGCAGCGCTGACTTCATGATGAATTCCGGTCTGCTGAAACAGGGTAACGCGGCGCTGGCGATGAATCTCGCCGGTGGGCGCCCGCGGCTGGTGTGGTACGCGCCGCAGCGCGCGGAGGGCGAACGCACCAGCAGCTCAGACATTTTCGACCTGATTCCGGACAACGTCGGCTGGATCGTCTGGCAGCTGTGCGTCGTGGTACTGCTCGCCGCGCTCTGGCGTGGCCGCCGGATGGGACCACTGGTGGCCGAGAAGCTGCCTGTGGTGGTG
>JBAPQQ010000487.1:0-5789 GCA_049280695.1 Mycobacterium sp. | reverse complement strand
GCCGCAGCCCGACGATCTCGAGCAGCTCGGCCACTCGTTCGTCGGCCCGCGGCTTGTCGACACCGTCGGCCAACAGGGGTTCGGCGATCACGTCGTACACCGGAAGTCGCGGGTCCAGCGAGCCGACCGGGTCTTGGAACACCACCTGCAGATCCCCGCGTAGCGCACGGCGCGCGTCCCGGTCGAGGCCGGCGACATCGGCGCCGAGCACCACGATTGACCCGGATTGCGGCGATGCGAGTTCCAGAATCTCGTGCAGCGTAGTCGATTTGCCTGAGCCGGATTCGCCGACGATCCCGAGCGTGCGGCCTTCGTAGAGCTCGAGACTGACGCCGTCGACCGCGCGCACCTCGCCGATGCGGCGCCGGAACACCACCCCTTTGGTGAGTGGAAAGGTCTTCACCAGGTCCCTGACCTGTACCACCACCCGGGAGTGGTCTGCCGACCCGTCGCGTTCGCTTGGCGTGGTGGGCACCCCGTAGATTTCGGATGCGCTGCGTCCGGCCACCAACTCCGTCCGGATGCACGCGGCCTGGTGCTCCGGACCGACAGTGACGAGTTCCGGTTCGGCGGCACGGCATTCGTCGATCGCCAGTGGGCACCGCTGCGCGAACGTGCAGGCGCCCGCGTCCATCGTCGAAAACGTCGGTTGCGCACCGGGAATCGGGACGAGCCGAGCGCCCTGGGGTGCGTCGAGGCGGGGCACCGAACCGAGCAGTCCGGCCGTGTACGGCATCTGCCGGTCGCCGTAGAGCGCGTGGACGGTGGCCACTTCTACGGCTCGTCCGGCATACATGACCAATGCCCGGTCGGCGAATTCGGCGACGACGCCGAGGTCATGGGTGATGATCACGACGCCCGCACCGGTGACGTCGCGTGCTGTCTTCAGCACCTCGAGAATCTGCGCCTGGACGGTCACGTCGAGCGCGGTGGTCGGCTCGTCGCAAATCAGCAGGTCGGGATTGTTGGCGATGGCGATCGCGATGACCACCCGCTGGCGCTCACCGCCGGAGAGCTCGTGCGGAAACGCGCCGGCCCGTTGTTCGGGCTGGGCGATGCCGACGAGGTCGAGCAGTTCGACGGCCCGGGCTCGCGCAGCGCGCCTGGTGATCTCGGGCTGGTGGATCTGGATGGCCTCGGCGATCTGGTCGCCCACCCGGTACACCGGGGTCAGCGCCGACATCGGATCCTGGAACACGGTCCCGATCACGTTGCCGCGGATGCGCGACATCTGCTTGTCGGACAGGTTCAGCAACTCGTCGCCGCGCAGGCGCACCGATCCCGACACTTCCGCGTACTCAGGCAGTAGGCCGATCACGGCCATCGCCGCCGCGGACTTTCCCGAGCCGGATTCGCCGACGATCGCCACCACCTCGCCCGCTGCCACCTGGTAGCTCAGATGACGCACGGCCGCGACGTTTTCGGCGTCGGTGGGAAAGGTGACCGTGAGGTCGGTGACCTCGAGCAGTGGGCTCACGGCTTCCGTCTCCGGCGGAGTCTGCGGCTGGTGGGATCGAGCGCGTCGCGCAACGCGTCACCGACGAGGATGGCGCAGAACAAGATCACCACCAGGACGCCTGCGGGAAAGAGGAACACCCACGGGAACGTCGTCATCGAACTGGTGCCGTCGGCGATCAGGGTCCCCAGTGACACATCCGGTGGCCGGACGCCGAAACCCAGATAGCTCAACCCGGTTTCGCCCAGAATTGCCGCCCCGACGGTCAGGGCGGTGTCGATGATCACGATCGATGCGACGTTCGGAAGGACATGGCGCACGATGATCTGTCGATTCGGCACCCCCATATACCTTGCGGCTTGGATGAATTCGCGATCTCGCAGGCTCATCGTCAGACCACGCACCATGCGGGAGCTGATCATCCAGCCGAATACGGCCAGCAGCAGAATGAGCCAGAAGATCGTGCCCGACTGCTTGGTGCTGGGCGTGATGATCCCGATCAGCAGCAGCGACGGCACCACGAGCAACAGGTCGACGAGGAACATCAGCGCGGTGTCCCGCCACCCGCCGAAGTATCCGGCGACCGTTCCCACCGTGGCTGCGATGGTTGCCGAGATGAACGCCACGCAGACACCGATCAGCATGGATTTCTGCATGCCGCGCAGCGTCTGGGCCAGCAGGTCCTGCCCGAGCGAATTGGTGCCGAACAGGTGCTCTGCCGACGGTGGTTCCTGCAGTGCCGAGTAGTCCAGATCGGTGTAGCTGTAAGGGAGAAACGGTGGCAGCGCATAGCAGCCCACGAACAGCAGCATCAGCAGGATGAGCGCCACCACGGCGGGTTCGTTCCGAAGCAACCGACGCAGCACCAGCGTGCGCCGGGAGGCGAATTGCGTTGTGTTGACGCCCTGTTGGGCCACTTCTGCTTGCGTCATGCCACCCGCACCCTCGGGTCGAGCATCGCGAGAATGACGTCCGACAGCAGTCCGCCCACCAGGATCATCACCGCACCGAGCAGAGTGACGGCCACCACGATGTTGGTGTCCTCCGTTGCGATGCTCTGGATGTACCACTCGCCGATGCCGTGCCAGCCGAAGATCTTCTCCGTGAAGACCGCGCCGGTGACAAGGCCGCTGATGCTGTAGGCGAACAGCGTCGCCATCGGTATCAGCGCGGTGCGCAGTCCGTGCTTGAACAAGGCGCGCCTGCGTGTCAGGCCCTTGGAGCGTGCGGTGCGGATGAAATCCTGGCCCAGCACGTCGAGCATCGCGTTGCGCTGATACCGGCTGTAGCCGGCCATCGCGAAAAACGCCAGAGTCAAGGTCGGCAAGACCAGATGCTGCACCCGGTCGAGGAAGTGCGCGAACCAATTGCCGGCCGACACCGCCGATGTCTCCCCGGTGTATTCGAACACCTGGACGCCGAAGACGGAGTTCACCCGCAGTGCCGCCAGAATCAGCAGGTTCGCCATGACGAATGTCGGGATGCTGAGCACCAGCAACGACAGCACGGTGATCACGCGGTCGCTCAATCGATACTGGCGAATCGCGCCCCACGCCCCTATCACCACACCGGCGACGGTTCCGATCACCGAACCGAGCACCACGAGTCGCAGGCTGACCCCGATGCGGCGCCACAACTCGTCGGACACCGGCTGACCGCCGACCGTCGTGCCGAAATCGCCTCGGACAGCGCCGGACACCCAGTCGGCGTACCGGACGGGGATGGGCTTGTCGAGGTCGAGTTCGGCGGCTTTGGCGTCGATCACCGCCTGCGGCGGCCGCGGGTTTCGCTGCAGAAGGCTGTCGAGGGGATGGAAGAAGACCGAGGCAAGGCTGAACGTCAGAAACGAGGCGAACAACAGCAGCACGATGTACTTGAGCAGCCGACGCAGCAGGAAACCTGTCATCTGCCGCCCTCCCGCCGCATCCGGTCAATGTAGGAGATGACGCCGCCACTGTGCCGCTTATCGGCCATTCGGCGGTTCGCGCTTTCCACAGCAAAGTAGCCGCACCGCTCCAGGATTTTCACAGCGCGGCAGTGTTCGCTAGCTTGGAACACCTGTCATCTGGGTCGGCCGCGCAGCGTGGGGCGAGCGATCTGGCACCGGATCGGAGTTATCAGAGATGAAGCAGCGGACAAAGACGGTAGTCGCGATCGCCGGGGGGTTCGTCGTCGTCGCGATGGGCATGCTCACAGTCACCTTCGGTGGCACCGAGGCGCACGCGAAAGTGGTCGGGGGGGCCGGCGCGACGGTGACGCAGACCACGCCGCCCAGCACACCGGCGGTCGCCTCCGCATCCCCGGTGGTGAAAGCGACCCCGCCGAGCGCATAGCCACGTTCGCCGGACCCGGGGCCGGTTACTCACTCCGCGAGACGCAGTCGAGCGGGAGTGCCAACGTGAAACCGGAACAGCGAAACCAGCGGAACCTGAAGGTCGGCGCCGCAGCCATCGTCGCCGGCGACCTCGAAGGCGACCCCGTCGGTGAGTGCTACCATCTCGGAGGGGTCATGGCCGGACACGTCGAGCGGCCAGGCTCCGTCCTGAGGCAAGAATCTGGCTGATCGAGACTGCAAGGCGCCGCTGCATGCGTTGGTAGCATCGGCCGCCATGAGCGTGACCGACGAATACCTGGCCAACAACGCCGAGTACGCGAAGAGTTTCCACGGGCCGTTGCCCCTGCCGCCCAGCAAGCACGTCGCCGTCGTTGCTTGCATGGACGCACGACTCGACGTGTACCGCGTCCTCGAGCTCGCGGAGGGTGAAGCGCATGTGATCCGCAATGCCGGCGGAGTGGTCACCGACGACGAGATCCGCTCGCTGGCCATCAGCCAGCGGCTGCTGGGCACGAGGGAGATCATCCTCATCCACCACACCGACTGCGGCATGCTGACCTTCACCGACGACGACTTCAAGCAGTCGATCCAGGACGAGACCGGGATCAAACCCGAGTGGGCCGCCGAAGCCTTCGCCGACCTCGAAGAGGATGTGCGCCAATCCATCCGCCGCATCGAGGCCAGCCCGTTCGTCACCAAGCACGAGTCGCTGCGCGGCTTCGTCTTCGACGTCGCGACGGGCAAGCTGAACGAGGTGACGCTGTAACGACGGGTTGCGTCAGCTCCCGGAACCGTAAGGGCGGGTGATGATCTCGAGGAAGTGCCCGGACGGATCGCGAAAGTACACCCCACGCCCGCCGTCGTCGTGGTTGATCTCGCCGGGCCGGCGGCCGTGCGGGTCGGCCCAGTGCTCCATTGCGCGTCGGCGGATTCGTCCGTAGATCGCATCGAAGTCGTCCTCGGAGACCAGGAAGGCATAGTGCTGCGGCCGCACGTCGCCGCTGTCGATGAAATCCAGGCTTACGCCGTGATCGAGTCCGACCGCAAGGAACGGGCCGAAGGGCTGGGCGGGCGGCAGACCGAAAAGCTCGGTGAAGAAGGCGGCCGACTCGCTTTTGTCCTTGGCCGCGACGATGGTGTGGTTGAACGCGATGGACATGACAACACCAGTCAAGCAGGTTCGTCGCACAGGCGACAGGGCAGGATGAAGGGCGTGCCGGGACGTGCGAGCCCTGAGATGGGAGAGTCTGTGCCCAGATTTCAGTTCGCAGACCTTGCCGTGCCGGTCATTGCGGCGCCGATGGCGGGTGGACCCTCGACACCGGAACTCGCGGCCGCCGCCACCGACGCCGGCGGGCTGGGGTTCGTCCCGGGCGGTTACCTGTCGGCCGACGTCTTATCCGATCGCTTCGTCGCCGCCCGGGCGCTGACCTCGGGCCCGCTCGGCGCAAACCTCTTTGTGCCGCAACCGAATACGGGTAACCGTGCAGCCATCGACCGTTACGCCGGGGCGCTGGCCGGCGAAGGACGACGCTACGGTGCCCAACTCGGTGAGCCGCGGTACGACGACGACCGGTGGCCGGCCAAGCTCGAGGTGCTGCTGGACCTGCGCCCTGAGGTCGCCTCGTTCACGTTCGATGTGCCCGCCGCCGAAGACATCGCGCGACTGGCGGCGGCCGGCATCACTACGGTCGCCACGGTGACCACGGCAACCGAAGCCGACGTTGCGGTGTCCCGAGGTGTCGATGCGCTGACGGTGCAGGGGCCGTCGGCGGGCGGGCACCGCGGCACGTTCTACCCCGTGGCCCAGCCCGCCACGCAGCCGCTGCCGGAACTGCTGGCGGAGGTGCTCGGTCGTGTCGCCGTCCCAGTGGTGGCGGCGGGCGGGTTGATGACGGCAGCCGACGTCGATTCCGCGCTGCGCGCGGGTGCGGTCGCGGCACAGCTGGGAACAGCATTCCTGCTGTCCGACGAGGCCGGCAGCGGCGCGGTCCAGCG
>JBAPQQ010000486.1:0-2000 GCA_049280695.1 Mycobacterium sp. | reverse complement strand
GTCGGGGTCGTGTGGTTCAACGCGATGGACGTCATGGTGTGGGCACTGGTGTGGCTGGTTGGGTGGGGGCCCAACTCCGTGCATCCGCTCATCGGCGGCTACCGGTTTCTTGCCCACGGTCTGGGATACGAACTTCCGCTGATGTTCGCGCTCGTGGCGCCCGCCGTCGCCGCCGAAAGCCTCAATGTCGGCGCAATCGCCACGGCGCAAAGCAATTTGTGGTTCGCCGTCTGGATGCCGCTCGCCTTCGTCGTGTATTGCATTGGTGTCGCGGGGTTTTCGGTATGGGGCCCGTTCACCCCGGCGCTGGGTGCCGACATCGCCGGCGGCGTCACCGCCGAACTCTCCGGCGTCGACCGGCTGCTGTTTGCGGCCGGCCGCTACGCGCTGCTGACCGCCGGCGCCGCCTTCGCCGTGCCGATGTTCCTCGGCGGTGGCGCCGGCCCGCTGCTGCCGGGCTGGCTGTGGACCCTCGTCAAGACAGTCGTGCTGCTGTCCGCCCTGGTTTGGCTGCGCCGGCGCATCCCGGCGTTGCGGCCGGACAAGTTCATGGAACTCGGCTGGATCGTGTTGTTGCCCGCCGTCGTTCTGCAAGACCTCGTCGTGGCGATCGTTGCCGTCTGGAGGAGCTGACACGTGATCGTCGACATCGTCTTCTGGGTTTCCGCAGTGATCGCCGTGCTCGCCGGCGCGGCGGTGTTCACGGTGAACTCCATGGCCCGCGCCACCTACGCCCTGGCGCTGTCGTTCGTCGCGGTCGGGGTGGCCGTGCTGCTGTTGCAGCAGAACTACATCGGCGTGGTGACCATCCTGATGATGGTGATGGAGATGGCCGTCATGGCCGTCTACATGGTCATGTTCATGGGCATGAACCCGGCCTTGATGCCGATGAGCATGGTGCACAACAAACGGTGGTCACTGGTGATCGCGCTCGCCACGTTCGCCGTACTGGCGGCCGGCATCCTTGTGACCGACTGGCCGCAGCGACGCGGCGCGCCGCCGGCGGACGTCACAGCCGCCCTCGGCCAGGCGTTGATGGGACCCTCGATGCTGGTCATGGTGGTCATCAGTCCGGTGATGGTCGCCACCATCGTCGCCGGAATCACGCTGGCGGCCAAGCGAACTCGCTACGACCGCTTCGGTGACGACCTGAAGCGCAGGCCCGCGAATGACCCGCAGCCCGGCGGTGTCGGGCGATGACGCTGCAAACGGTGCTGCTGGTGGCGGCCGCGGTGTTCAGTGTCGGCCTGTACGGCGCGTTGTCGCAGCAGGTGGTGGTGATGGTCATGATGGGCCTGGAACTGATGATCAACGCGATCATCTTTGCGGCAGGCGGCTTTTGGTGGTTCCTCGCACCCGCGCCGACCGGGCAGGTGCTGCTGCTGGTGGTCATCGCCGCGATGACCGTGGAAATGGCGATGGGCTTCGCGGTCGCGACACTGCTGCACCGCGACAAGCAGGCGGACATGACCGACATGGCATCGGAGCTGTCCGGATGAGCGCCGCCCAGTGGTTGCTGTGGTCGCTGCCCGGACTGCCCGCGGTGGTCGGCACCGCGCTGCTGCTGCACCGCCGGCTGGACCGGTTCGCCGCCGCCATCTCGGTGACGGCCTCCGCACTCGTCCTCGGGCTCGCCATCGCGGTGGCACTGACCCGACCCGCGGTCAGCATCGCTTTTCTGGCGGGTGCCTCGTTCGCGCTGCGGGTCGACGCTCTCGCCGCCGCCGTCGTTCCCGTCGTTGCGGCCGTGACGCTTCTGGTGCTGGTGTTCTCGGCCGGGGACATCCACGACGCGACCGGCCGCTTCTACGGGCTGATGCTGCTGTTCGCGGCGGCCGTCGCGCTGACCGCCACCGCCGCGTCGCTCCCGGCGCTGCTGCTGGGCTGGGAGGCGATGGGTGCGGCGTCGTATGCGCTGATCGGCTTCCGGTGGCGCGACGACTATCGCGTGTCGGCCGGGCTCACCGCGTTCGTGACCACCCGCACCGCCGACCTCGGCC
>JBAPQQ010000485.1:0-3383 GCA_049280695.1 Mycobacterium sp. | reverse complement strand
GCCCAGCACCGCATCCGGGTCGAGGCCGGCCCGCTCGGCCACGTAGCCGAGAAACGAGCGGGGGCCGCTGCCCACGCCCCACACCGCGTTCACGTGCCGCTGCGGGTCGAGCGTCACCGACTTGCGGTCCTCGGCCAAGTGGATGGCCAGCTGGGGAACCCGCAGCAGCGGCTCGTCGATGCGGATCAGCCGCTCGCCGGTGGTCGCGCCGTCGCGCACAGACAACCTGCCGCTGATCCCCAAGTCGCGGTCCAGCCATGAGTTCAGCCAGGCACCGCCGTAGGGCTGCAGCGCAACCACCCGCCAGCCGGACACGAACCGGTCTGGGTGCTGCTTGACTCTCAGATTGGGGCTGTCCGTGTGCCCGCCGACCACGCGGAACGGGCGGTCGGCGCCTTCCGACGAGTCCCAGGCGATCAGCGAGCCGCCGCGCACAGTGAAGTGCCGTCCGCCGGCGGGCCACCTGTCGCCCTCGGCGAGTTCGGTGTAGCCGGCGGCTCTCAGGCGCTCGGCGACGGTGGCGCAGACGTGGAACGGCGTCGGCGAGGCGTCGACGAACTCACACAACCCTTTCGCGGTGGCTTGCGACATGTTCTCCATCTTCGCTGCCACCGCGGCCCCGGCTCGGATTAGGGTCTTTTCCGTGCCCCCGCCACTCCCGCAACCGGTGCTGGCACCGCTGACGCCGGCAGCCATCTTCCTGGTGGCGACCATCGACGACGGCGGCGAAGCGAAGGTCCACGACGCGCTGCCCGAGCTGGCGGGTCTGGTCCGCGCGATCGGTTTCCGCGATCCCGCCAAGCATCTGTCCGTGGTGGCCTCCATCGGCCCGACGGCCTGGGACCGCCTGTTCTCCGGTCCTCGGCCCGCGGCGTTGCACCCGTTCGTCGAACTTCGCGGACCGCGACACGTCGCGCCGTCGACCCCGGGCGATCTGCTTTTCCACATCCGCGCCGAGAGCCTGGACTTCTGCTTCGAACTCGCCGGCAGGATCGCTGACGCGATGCGCGGCGCGATCACCGTCGTCGACGAGGTGCACGGCTTCCGGTTCTTCGACAACCGCGACCTGCTCGGCTTCGTCGACGGCACCGAGAATCCCGACGGTCCGCTGGCCCGGGCTGCGGTGTTCGTCGGTGACGAGGACCCCGATTTCGCCGGTGGCAGCTACGTGATCGTGCAGCGCTACCTGCACGACATGGCGGCCTGGAACTCGCTGTCGGCCACCGAGCAGGAGCGGGTGATCGGCAGGACTAAGCTCGACGACATCGAACTCGGCGACGACGTGAAGCCCGCCAATTCACATGTCGCACTCAACGTGGTCACCGACGAGGACGGCCGCGAACGCAAGATCGTCCGGCACAACATGCCGTTCGGCGAGATCGGAACGTCGGAATTCGGAACGTATTTCATCGGATACGCCGCGACTCCGGACGTCACCGAGCACATGCTGCGCAACATGTTCCTCGGCGATCCCCCGGGCAACACCGACCGGATCCTCGACTTCTCCATTGCGGTCACCGGCGGGCTGTTCTTCAGCCCGCCGGTCGACTTCCTCAACGATCCCCCGCCGCTGCCCGATACCGCAGCAGGCAGCGACGGCTCACTGGCGATCGGCAGCCTGAAAGGACGCACCTGATGAACAACCTCTTTCGTGACCTGGCACCGGTCACCGAACTCGCCTGGGCCGAAATCGAACTCGAGGCGGGCAGAACGTTCAAGAGGCACATCGCTGGCCGCCGCGTCGTCGATGTCAGCGAGCCGGGCGGCCCGCCGACGGCGGCGGTCAGCACCGGCCACCTGGTGGAAGTCGAGCCGCCGACCAGCGGCGTGGTGGCGCACCTGCGGGACAGCAGGCCACTTGTGCGGTTACGGGTTCCGTTCACGCTGCGCCGCTCCGACATCGACGACGTGGAGCGCGGGTCGCAGGATTCCGACTGGGATCCGGTCAAGGATGCAGCGAAAAAGCTTGCGTTCGTTGAGGATCGGGTGATATTCGAGGGCTATGCGGCTGCCGGCATCGACGGCATCCGGCGCGGGTCGTCGAACCCGGTGCTGACGCTGCCCGACGACGCGCGCCAGATCCCGGACGTGATCAGCCAGGCGCTGTCCGAGTTGCGGCTGGCCGGCGTGGACGGTCCGTACTCGGTGCTGCTGTCCGCAGACACCTACACAGCGGTCAGCGAGACCACCGAACACGGCTATCCGATCCGCGAGCACCTCAACCGGCTCGTCGACGGCGACATCATCTGGGCGCCGGCGATCGACGGTGCGTTCGTGTTGACCACCCGCGGAGGCGATTTCGACCTCCAGCTGGGCACCGACGTGTCGATCGGCTACCTCAGCCACGACGCCGACACGGTGCAGCTGTACCTCGAGGAGACGCTGACCTTCCTGGCCTACACTGCCGAAGCCTCGGTCGCGCTCACGCCGTAACCCCTTGCCGCCAGTCCGCGAACGTGCGTGTCGCGGCGCGCGGGCTCGCACTCGATGGCTAAGCCGCCAGGACCAGATCGAGTGCGGAGTAGAACAATCCCAGCCCGTCGTCGGACGGGCCGGTGAGCGGTTCCGTCGCGTGCTCGGGGTGGGGCATCAGCCCGACCACGCGCCGGTTGGCCGAGCAGATGCCGGCGATGTCGCGCATCGAGCCGTTGGGGTTGTCGCGGTAGCGGAACACCACGCGGTCCTCGGCTTCGAGCTTGTCGAGAACGGTCTCGCTGGCCACGTATCGGCCCTCGCCGGACTTCAGCGGCACCAGCAGCTGTGCCCCCAGCTCGTAGCGCGACGTCCACGCCGTGGTCGTCGTGGCCACCCGGAGCCACAGGTCGCGGCAGACGAAGTGCAGGCCCGCGTTGCGCGTCAGCGCGCCCGGCAGCAGACCGGCTTCACAGAGAACCTGAAATCCGTTGCAGATTCCCAACACTGGCAGTCCACGTCCCGCCGCCTCGATCACCGCACCCATCACCGGAGCGAACCGGGCGATCGCACCCGCACGAAGGTAGTCGCCGTACGAGAAGCCGCCCGGCACCACCACTGCGTCCACGCCCTTGAGGTCGCCGTCGGCGTGCCACAGACTGACCGCCTCGGCACCGGCCAGCCGCGCCGCGCGGGCGGCGTCGACGTCGTCGAGCGTGCCGGGGAAGGTGATGATCCCCACGCGGGCGGTCATGACGGCTCCCTGCTGACGGTCCAGTCCTCGATCACGGTGTTGGCCAACAGCGACTCGGCAATCTCGGCAACTGTCGCGGCGTCGATGCTGTCGTCCACCTCCAGCTCGAATCGCTTGCCCTGACGCACATTTGAGATGCCGGCGTGGCCCAGTCGATTCAGCGCGCCGACGATCGCCTGCCCTTGCGGATCGAGAATCTCGGCCTTGGGCATCACGT
>JBAPQQ010000484.1:0-10062 GCA_049280695.1 Mycobacterium sp. | reverse complement strand
GACCGCGCCCCGCAGCGCTACGGCGTCGACGTCCTCCATCCTCAGGTCGGCGCCGAACCGCAGGGCCTGCTCACGCATCTCGTCCATCAGTTCCGGGCCGGTGATGCCGGCGCGGAAGCCGGGATAGTTCTCCACTTCAGTGGTGGTCATCAGCGCGCCGCCGAACTGGCTGCCTTCGAAAACCAGAGGGCGCAACTGCGCCCGCGCGGCGTAGATGGCCGCGGTGTAGCCGGCCGGTCCCGAGCCGATGATGATCACATCGTGGACGGTGGGGGAGGACGTCATACCAGCCTTCCTGCTGTGTACCGCGAGTCGATCGGTGCAACACCAAGGGTATGTCGCACTGTTCCCGGTCAGCGCGCTGGCCGGGGGATCCGGGTGTCGGCCAGCAACCCGGTGTCGGCGGAGCTGCAGTTCGCTCGGACCGCCAGCGCAGCGACGGTGTCGGGGGTGTCGCCTACAAGCACGAGTACCACGGCCTGCGCGCCATTGATGTCGACCCGTCGGGCCCCGAGCACAGAATCCGGACCCGGATAGCCCAGCGCGCTCAGACATGAGGACCGCCGCCGCGCGTCGGCCAGCGGACCGAAGTCGGGCGCGCGGCCGATCAGCCCGATGATCTCGTCGTCCGACAGCGGCACCGTCACCTCGGCTGGGTCGGCGGTCAGGCGCTGGGCCGACGGCGTCGACACGGGCGTGCCGGGGCGTACGAGCATGACGGTTCCGATCCCGGCCGCTGCCAGGGCCGCTGTCACGCCGACGGTGGCACTGACGCGGACTGCGCGACGCCGTCGGAGTGGGGCCGACCGCAGCGCGGTCACGACGCGCCCGGTGACTGAACGCGGCACGGCTGGAGCCGACTTGTCGCGGCCCAACTGCGCCAGTTCGGCTCGTACCCGCTCGATCGCCGGACCGTCGGTGGCAGCTGGTCGCTCGGTTTCCATCAACCCGTTTCTACCCGGCCGCCTCGCTTTCCGCGTCGCGGTCGAAGTACCGCAACATCAGCGCAAGCCGGGCCCGTGCCCGCGCGCATCGGCTCTTCACCGTGCCGACCGGGATTCCGAGCAGCCGCGCGGCATCGGCGACGGAGTAGCCCTGCATGTCGACGGCCACGACAGCGGCGCGCTGCTCGACGGGCAGCCGCATGAGCGCCCGCTGCACCATCACCGCGGTGTCCGAGCGCGACGTCGAGTCGCTCACCGGGTAGACGTCGTCTTCAATGCAGACGGTCAAGTGAGTCTTGTTGCGCCGCAACCTGTCCAGGCACGCGTTGACGACGATGCGGTGCAGCCAGCTGCTCACGGCGGCGTCGTTGCGGAACGACGAGGCGCTGCGGTGTGCGGACAGCATCGCGTCCTGCAGCGCGTCGGCGGCGTCTTCGCCCGTGCGACTGGTGAGCCGCGCGAGGCGGTACAGCTGGCGCTGGTGACGCAGGAACAACTCCTCGAAGGCGTACCGGTCACCGGCGACGTGCGCCGCGAGTAACTCCGCATCCGAACGCTGTGACCCCCCGAAGCACCCCACAGCCGAACCCTAAGCGGGCTGGGGCCCGGGCCCTGACGCCATCTGGCGAAGTGATGTCGATCGCAACGAGCCGGCGGTCGGCCAGGGTTAGCCGGCACCCGCGTCTGCGCCTGTCATGCCAGCGAGGATGTTCGCCACCCACGCGGATCGAGCAGCCAAACATCATCGATGGCATTTCGGGATGGCCGCGCGGAAGGCTACGAAGCGGCCACCAGGCCAACCTCGTAGATATCCGATTGGTTCTTGCCGTCGGTGGTGCCGAGCGCCGAAATCCACACCAGCACATAGGACGTCGCGGAGGACATCGTCACCGGTATCCGGTTGGGGCCCGGCTTTACCGCGGTGGGCTCCGTCAGCGCCGTCGTGTCCTCGAGGCGGCTCGGCGAGGCGGTGGTGGCCGACCGAATCTGGATCTTGGTGCCGGTGCTGGACACGTTGACGTCTACCGCGCTGAGCTTCGCCGGCGCCGGCAACTCCAGCATCAAGCCGACGCCGTTCTTGAAATTGGGAAACGGCGAATTGTCGGTGTAGACGTCGGTGGCCCACGGGGTGGAGGTGCTGCCGTCGATGGCCAGCCGAGCGTCGTCGGGATTGTCGGCGCCGCCTTCGGGTGAAAAGACCGTGGCACCAACGGGTTTCACAAAAGCACCAGTACCCGGCTCCGGCGGGCTGCTGGTTGGGTTGAGGCCGAGCTGGTCCTCGGTGCTCGAGTAGTCGCCTCCGATGCCGTTGAACAACGCCGCGGCCAGCAATGTCGCCACGACCACCACCGCACCGACGACGCCCAACCCGATGAGCAGGCTCTTGCGGCGGCGGGCCCGCTCGTCCTCGTCCAAGTCGGCCCCCCCGCGCAAACCCGTACCCCGGGGCCGCGACGGCGGTGCGGGAGCTTCGTCGACCGGCGCGATCAGGTCGGTGCGGTCGGCTTCCGCAGTGGCCTGCTGGAGGAGATGCGAAAGCGTTGCGGCGCTGGTGATTCCGCCGTTCACCTGGACGGAGCGCAGCGCGGCGGCGGAAATCTGGAACGGGATCGCCCGGTTGAGAGCTTTGGGCTCCACGGGATTTCCGGCCGGATCGACGTCCGCCGGCGCCAGTCCGCTGGCCACTCCGCTCTCCGGCAACGGCCACCGGTTGACCAGCAATGCATACAGAGTGGCACCGATGCCACGCAGGTCGGCCGCGGGCGTGGCGTCGGGCATGGTCGCGGGGAAGGCCAACGCCACGTCGCCTTCGATGCTGACCCGCACCCGGTTCGGGTGATCGATCGACAGCGCGACGCCCGCCCGGTGTGCGGCCTCGGCGGCCGTCGCCAGCGACTGCATCGCCCGGGCACCGCCGATCGGCGACGGCGAGGTGTCGGCGACCTCTTGAAGCGAGCCGCCGCGAATCCACTCCGAAACCACCAGGCCACCGGTGCGGGTACGGGCGACGTCGAGCACGCGCGCGATGCCGGGCATGCTGATCCGGCTCAGCCGCAGCGTGCGGGCGAGAATGTCCCCCACGGCATCGAGCGGCAGATTGCCCTCGGGATCGACGAAGGTGAGCGCCACCTGCCGGTCCAGTGCGGTGTCCAAGGCCTGCCAGAACTGCAGGTTGTCCGGTCCGCCGTGAAACACGAGCAGCCGGTAGCGGCCGTCGGCGATGCTGGTGCCAGGGATGAGTTGGAGTTCCTGCTCCGGCCGTGACGAGTCAGCGGTGTCGCGGGGGGCGGCGATGCCCATCGATTCGCGGGTGGGATCGCCGGCGAAGTCGCCCGGCGAGCGGCCGGCGCGGCGGATGGCCGCAGTCTCGGGCTCGGCGTCTTCTGCGGCCACGTCGGGCTGGAAGTCGTCGGCGGGCGGTCTCGTCAGCCGCGCGGTCGCGTCGGAACCGCCTGCGGTCTCGTTGCTCACCGCCATCCCCTCCCGCGCGTCGGGCCGCGGCCTCTGCGCGATCGAAATCCTCTGTTCAGAGTACTTGACAGAGGTATCCGGCCGGGGCCGGGACGAAACCGGAATCGCCTCGGACGAGGCTCTTGGAAGCCGGCGACGGACAGCGGCCAGCGCTGCGTGCGCTTCGTCGACGCCGGCGCCCAACAGCACCGCGGCCACGATCGGCAGCATGATCAGGCCCAGCAGCAACAGACGCAGCAGCGACCCGCCGCCGCCGCCGTTCTCGGTCAGCGCCTCGAAGTGCAGCAATTGGTCCGCGACGTAGGCGACGAGTCCCGCCGACAACGACGCGGCGACGGTCACGAGCACAGTGCGCACGACATCCGCGTCGAACAGCTTCCCGCTGGGCGGGTCGAGCGCCGGCCGCAGCAACAGATACCCGGCGATGGCCCCGGCGAGGAAACCGAGTCCGTTGGCCAGGCCGAGATATCCGGCGACCATCTCGGGGCTGCTGATCACGTGATGCTCGGCGAGTTGCTGCACCGCCAGCGATGCTGCGACCTTGACCGCGGTGATCACGGCGATGATCGCGATCGGCGTCCACGGCTGCTGGCGCGCGTAGAACACCCGCAGTTGCAGCAGCACCATCGCGTACGGGATCAGCGTGAACGCGGACAGTGCGATGGCGCTGCCGAGGTAGCCGGCGTCGACGGAGCCGAACCTGCCGTACGCGAACAGGGCCGAGCCGATCGCCGCCCCACCCACGGTCATGAACGCGACGGTGGGGATCAGCGTCACCATCGTCAGCCGGGTGGCGAGGGCCAAATCGTCCAGTACAGCCGGGATGTCGTCCGAGGCAGCGTTACGCGACAGCCGCGGCATGACGACGGTCAATATCGTCACTCCGATCATGCCGAACGGCAACATCAACACCAGCCAGGTGTAGTTGTAGATCGCGGGCCCGGAAGCCGCTGCCCAGCTTGCGATTCGGGTTCCGATGACCAAGCCCAGCTGGCTGATCAACACGTACAGAACCATCGCGGCGGCCATGGTGCCGAACTTCTTGAGCCGGTCGTCGATGCCCCACAGCGGGCGCAGGCTGATCCGTTCGCGCTTGATCGCGATGAGCAATACCAGGCTCTGCGCAACCACCCCGAGCGTCGTTCCGATGCCCAGAACCAGAAGCTTGGTATTGCCGGGCTCCACCGAGAGCCGGCCCGGAACAACCACATATAAGCCGAGGGTGGCGATTGCGACGATGTTGTTGACCACCGGCGCCCACGCGGGTGGCCCGAAAACGTTGCGGGTGTTCAAGATTGCCATGAACACCGACGACAACCCGTAGAAAAGCACCTGCGGCAGAAGCAGATACGCGAACGCGACGGTCAACGGCTTGTCCACCTGGGGGTCACTGCCCAGCATCAACCGGACCAGCAGCGGCGCGGCTGCGACGGACAGCACGGTGGTGGCGAGCAGCAAGGTGGTGGCCAACGTGACCAGCCTGCGCACGAACGCGGCGCCCCCGTCGGCGTCGTCACGTTCTGCGCGGGCGAGCACCGGCACGAAAATCGCGGTGAACGTTGCTTCCAGCACGAGCGCGGCGACGAGGTTGGGCAGTTGGTTGGCCACCGAGAACGCGCTGGAGAGCGCGGCCCCGAGGATAGCCGCGAGCAGCACGATCCGGGTGAAGCCGGTGAGGCGGCTGACCAAGGTCGCGAACGCCATTCCCCACGACCGCGACACCACCGCCGCGTCGGTGAGTTCGGGTCGCCGGTCGGCGGGTGCGACGCGCCGCGGGGGTGGCGCCGCCGGCTGCCGGCTGCTGGTGGTCACGGGAGATCCGGGCGGTCGAGATCGGCCGGATCGGGCTGGCCGCGGAACCGGTGCCACAGACGACGTCCCGCCAAGAACACCAGCACCGCCGCCGCGGTCATCGTGATGGCGAACAGCACCTTGCCGTATGCGTTAGAGTGCACCGACAGTCGGACCGGCTCACCCAGCGCCAGCCCGTCGGGCGTGCGCAGCGTCACGTCCACTGCCACACGCTGGGTGAAATGCACCTCGATGGGTACCCGCACCGGCAGGTATCCCGGCGGCAACTCCTGCACGCCGATGTCCGTCACCGTCATCCCGGGCGGCGCGTCCACCTGCAGCCGGACTTTGATCGGCACGGCGAGGTCGTTGCGCAGCGCCAGCGGCAGCGGACTGTGCTCGGTGGCCAGCGTGTAGGAGCCGCCGGGGTTGACGATCGTGACGGCACCGAACATGTCGTCGACGGTGTGGTGCACGACCGCCATCCGCCGCTGCGCCTCTTCGTTCCGGCTGTCCGGCGGATACGCCTGGCTCAGCGCGCGCAGCACGTCTTCTCGCAGCGGCGCGGTGTATTGCGTGCCCGTCAGCCCGGTGCGCGTATCGGTTGTCAGCGCGGCGGTCAACCCCCACAACCGGCCGATCTGGTCGTGCATCTCGGTGATCACTGCCTTGCCGACGTGGCGGAGATCCGGCTCGCCCGGCTCTTGCGGGCTGGGCACTGCGGTTGCCTCGGCGTCAGCGATGACTGCTGTCAGCGGCCGCGGCAGCGCCAGACCGGCGTGGATCGCCGTGGCGAATGCGGTCATGATCGCCTGGGCGTCGTCCGGCTGCAGATCCCAGAACGGCGGTGGCATCAGAATCTGGCTGCGGGGTGCGCTGTCGGGATTCAGGCCCAGCCACAGCATTGCGCCGAGCGCATCCTGTCGGCGGGCGGTGGCCGAGTCGTGCTCGTAGGGCACGACCAGCGAGTGGTCCAGGTACGACGGCGAGGCCGGCGTCTGTCCGGCGGCGGCGAGGGCAGCCCCGACCGTGGGGTCGAACGGGGCGGTCACCAGTCGGGGCGAGAGCCGGTGCGGGTCGACGTCGGCCGGTTGGAGTTTGCCGTCTACCTCGTCCGCAGCCGTGCAGTCGGCGGCGGCGATGGCCACCGTCGGCCCTTGGGCGCTGAGCAGGTCGGCGACCCCGGTGGTCAGCGACCCGTCGCCCAGCAGGGTCGCCCCGCGGGTCGACGTGACACCCAGGATCTGGTCGACGACGTCGCCGGCGCCGGCGGTGGCGATGCCCGCGAGTCCCGGATCGCCGACTCGGTGCAGCGCGTCGAGGTCGGCTTGCGCATAAGGAGTAGATGCCACGCACGTCCGGCGGGCGAGCGCGCGCAGCCGGTCGAGCCAGGCCACTGCGGCGGCCTGCCCGGAGCCGGGGCGGGTGGGGGAGTTGCGATCACGGGGATCGTCGGAAACGACGTAGCCGGCCGTCATCGCGTTGACGGTCACCAGCAGGTCGGGGTCGATGGCCAGGCACACCGCGCCGCTGACGCGGCCACCCGGGTCGATCGTCGGCCCGGTGGCGAAATCCGCGGCCGCCAACAACGTGTCGAGCCGGCCGCCCGGCGCGAGCGAGACCGCCAGGTCGTCATCGACCAGTCGCACCGGTGTGACACCGCCCGGTGCCCCGGCCGCCAGCCGCGGCCGGTCCGCCAACGGCCACAACATCGTGACGACGGTGGGCTTGGCGGTGTCGGGCGCCACGACACTGGTCAATGCGTCGGCAGCACCGAGCGACGCGTCAGCAGGCACACCCAGCACCGGCAGCAGGAACCGGGCGTCGTCGAGGCGCGCGGGCTCGCCGTAGTCGGGCGTTCCGTTGACGTTGACGAGCAGCGGATACACCCCGGGCTCGTTGATGGCCAGCGACGGCGCGGACGTCGACCGCAGCGGATACGAAAACGTGAACGTTCCGGACTGGCCTCGTTGCAGCTCGGGAGCCAGCGGGACGAAGTCACCCACGGGGCGGTACTCGTCGGTGGCGCCGTCCAGACTGGTGCGCAGACCCTGCGGGGAGGTGACCTCCGCGGCCTGCTCCAGCCGGACCATGACGTCGCGCACCGGCCGGTCGCCGACATTGGTCACGGTGCCGTTGACGGTGACGGCAGCGTCCCCGGCGGTGGTGATCATGTCGGGGGTGACGCGGTCGATACTCACGTGCAGGAAGCTCGCGTCGCCGGGGTCGCCGGCCGCGGCCCGGGGACTGATCCCGGCCAGCACGGGTACCGCGACGATCACGGTCGCGGCGAGCATCCGCAGCGCTGCGGCTGTGGTGGACCGCAGGAATGCGCGGCGCCGCCGATGTGTCACTGCTGCTGCCTGTAACCGTTCGTCCGGCCGCCACTGCGCTCGTCGGGATGACGCCGGCGGGTGCGGGAGTGCGTCTGGCGCCGTTGCCAGGGCGCGCTCTGGGGCAGCGGCGGCAACGCGTCGAGGCCTTCCGCGTGCAGGGCCTGGATGAGTTCGCCCGCGACTTCAGCCAGCCGGCGTTCGTCGGCGTAGGCCAGCCGGGACGCCAGCTCGTGCAGGGGCACCCAGGCCACCTCGGTCACTTCGAGGTCGGTGTCGGACAGCTCCCCCCCGCAGAACCGCAGGAGATAGTGGTGCACGGTTTTGTGCACGCGGCGTCCCTCGGTGACGAACCAGTAGTCGATACTTCCCAGCGCCGCGAGCACGTCGCCCTGGATGCCGGTCTCCTCGGCCACCTCGCGGATCGCGGTCTGTTCGGCTGTTTCGCCGAGTTCGATGTGGCCTTTCGGCAGCGACCACAACATGCGGCCGCGGCGGTCGATCCGACCGATCAACGCCGCCATGTGGCTGCCCTGGGGATCTTCCAGGCCGTCGACCACCAACCCGCCGGCCGAGGTCTCGTGCACGGTGCGTAGCCGGTCCGGCGGGCGGCGACCGCGGTTGGCCGCTTCATTGTCGGCGAGAGGATTCTTGCCCGCGGGGTCCGGTGCAGCGGAGGCGCGCTTGCCCCGGCGCCGGCCCCGGCGCCGCCGCGGTCTTGCCTGTTCGCCGTCCGACACCCAAGCGATAGTAGCTGGCGTGGCTTTTCACTCTGGCCCCACGCGCCGGTGCGCGGGCGGGCCATCCTGCGCATTAGGGTAATCGAACGTGCCCGAGACCGCTTCCGATGCCGAGCTGCTCGCCGCAGCCGCGGTGGCGTTGAACCGGCACGCCGACATCCTGCGGGGCCTTGGTGCGGTGTTCGCCGACGCGGGCCACGAACTGTACCTGGTCGGCGGCAGCGTGCGGGACGCGATCATGGGCCGGCTGGGAGCCGACCTCGATTTCGCCACCGACGCTGACCCGGAAGAAGTGCAAGGGATTCTGGGGCCATGGGCCGAGGCGTTGTGGGACACCGGGATTCGGTTCGGGACCGTCGGGGCCGCCAGGAACGGGCACCGACTGGAGATCACCACTTATCGCTCCGACACCTACGACCAGGTGTCGCGCAACCCGGAGGTGCGGTTCGGCACCAGCCTCGACGGCGACCTGGCGCGCCGTGACTTCACTGCGAACGCGATGGCCGTGCGCATCACCGCCGACGGCCCGGGGGAATTCGTCGACCCGCTCGGCGGCCTGGCCGCGATCCGTAAACGGGTGCTGGACACGCCGGCCGCGCCCGAGCTGTCATTCGGTGACGACCCGCTGCGGATGCTGCGGGCCGCGCGGTTCGTGTCGCAACTCGGGTTCGCGGTAGCGCCGAGGGTGCGGACGGCGATCGAGCAGATGGCGCCGCAGCTGGGCCGCATCACGGCCGAACGGGTGGCCGCCGAGCTCGACAAGATGATGTTGGGCCACGACCCGGTCGCCGGCGTCGAGCTGATGGTGGACAGCGGCATGGGCGACGTGGTGCTGCCGGAGATCGGGACGATGCGGCTGACCATCGACGAGCACCACCAGCACAAGGACGTCTACCGGCACTCGCTGACCGTGTTGCGCCAAGCCATCGCCCTGGAGGACCCGCCCCCCGGCGGCCCGGACCTGGTGCTGCGCTGGGCCGCGCTGCTGCATGACATCGGCAAGCCCGCCACCCGTCGTCACGAAGCCGACGGGGGAGTGAGTTTCCACCACCACGAGGTGGTCGGCGCGAAGATGACCCGCAAGCGGATGCGGGCACTGAAGTACTCCAGGCAGATGGTTGACGACGTCTCGCAGCTGGTCTACCTGCATCTGCGGTTTCACGGCTACGGCGACGGCCGGTGGACCGACTCGGCGGTGCGGCGCTACGTCGCCGACGCGGGGCCGCTGCTGGGACGTCTGCACAAGCTGGTCCGGGCCGACTGCACCACGCGCAACCGCCGCCGGGCCGAGCGGTTGCGGGCCAACTACGACGACCTGGAACGGCGCATCGCGGAGCTCGCGGCCAAAGAGGACTTGCAGCGCGTGCGGCCCGACCTCGACGGCAACGAGATCATGCAGCTGCTTGGCATAGCGGCGGGCCCTCAGGTGGGGGAGGCGTGGCGGCACCTCAAGGAGCTCCGTCTCCAGCGGGGGCCGCTCACCAAGGAGCAAGCGACGGCCGAGCTGCTGGCCTGGTGGAACGCCCGCAGCTAGGGCGGCGTCGAAACTTGGTGTGGAGTACTGCTTCGGTGCCGACGGTTCGGCGACGATGTGGGTCGGCACACCGGACCTCGACCTCGACGGAGACGGCGAGCTGGACGCCCTGCGGCTCGACTTCGACGGGGACGGCTTGCTCGACGACGCGGTCGGCGACTTCGACGGCGACGGCCTCGCCGATCACGCCGCGCTCGACTTCGACGACGACGGCGTGGCGGAAACCTTCTTCACGGACGACGGGTCGG
>JBAPQQ010000483.1:0-4034 GCA_049280695.1 Mycobacterium sp. | reverse complement strand
CGTCATCACCGTGTTCGACGCGATCCACGACCAGGCTCAGCCGGATCGCGTGCTGCGCAACATCTACCGGGCACTCCGGCCGGGCGGCGTGTTCCTGATGGTCGACATCAAGGCATCCAGCCAACTCGAAGAGAACATCGGCGTGCCACTGGCGACCTACCTCTACACCGTCTCTGCCATGCACTGCATGAGCGTGTCGATGGCGTCCGGGGGAGTGGGCCTGGGCACCGCATGGGGGCGTCAGCTCGCGCTGTCGATGCTCGCCGACGCCGGGTTCACCGAGGTGCGCGTCGAGGAGATCGATACCGATCCGATCAACTACTACTACGTCGCCCAGAAATCGACGTACAAGTTCGTCGTCGTGGGTACACCGGGCTCATGACTGGCGCGGCTCGGACGGCAACCAGCACCACCCAGGTGCCGTCCCGGCTCGACCAGCTGCGGCGAGGTTAGGCTCTGTCGCGATGTCTGCCCTCGATGCTCTGTCGGATTGGCCCGTGCACACCGCCGCGGCGGCGGTCGTCGGCCCGTCAGGCGTGCTGGCCGAGTTCGGCGACCAGAGCCATCGGTTCGCGCTGGCGTCGGTGACCAAGCTGTTGGTGGCCCGCGCCGCCCAGATCGCGGTCGAAGAAGGCGTGCTGGACCTCGACACCCCCGCCGGCCCGCCCGGCTCGACGGTGCGCCATCTGCTCGCCCACGCGTCCGGGCTTTCCATGCGCTCCGACGAGCGGATCAACGAGCCGGGTGAACGCCGCGTCTACTCCAACTACGGCTTCCAGGTGCTGGCCGAGGGCGTGCAGGACAAGTCGGGCATTGAGTTCGGCCGCTACCTGCATGACGCGTTGTTCGAGCCGTTGTCGATGGCTGCCACGTCGCTCGAGGGGGGCGCCGAGGCGGCGGGTTACGGCTGCTCGTCGACGGTCGCCGACCTGGTTCGGTTCGCCGGCGACCTGCTGCGTCCTGTCACGGTCCACCCCGAGACCCACGCGGAGGCCACGAGCGTGCAGTTTCCCGGACTAGACGGCGTTCTCCCCGGGTTCGGCGTGCAGCGGCCCAACGACTGGGGGCTGGGCTTCGAGATCAGGAATGGCAAGTCGCCGCACTGGACCGGGCCTGATAACTCCCCGGCCACGTACGGCCACTTCGGGCAGACCGGGACGTTCCTATGGGTCGATCCGGCCGCTGACCTGGCACTTGTCGTGCTCACCGACCGCGACTTCGACAAGTGGGCGCGGTCGCGGTGGCCCAAATTGTCGGACACGGTGCTGGCGGAATTCGCCGCAGACTAGCGCAACAGGCGTCACACAAGGCACAATAGACACGCACGACACAGCTCGTTGGTTTCACCAGGTCGTTGGGGAAGACGTCCCTCGTGAAGCCGAAGGAGTTGAGGATGCGTGCGTCGAACCAGTTCGCCGACGCGACGACGGGCGTGGTGTATATCCACGCGTCCCCCGCGGCGGTTTGTCCCCACGTCGAGTGGGCGTTGTCGTCCACCCTGGACGCCCGCGCCAACCTGAAGTGGACGCCGCAGCCGGCGATGCCCGGTCAGCTGCGCGCGGTCACCAACTGGGTGGGCCCGGTCGGCACCGGCGGGCGCCTCGCACACGCGCTGCGTTCGTGGCCCGTGCTGCGGTTCGAGGTGACCGAGGATCCCAGCCCCGGCGTGGACGGGCAGCGCTTCAGCCACACCCCGCAGCTGGGGTTGTGGAGTGGGGCGATGAGCGCCAACGGCGACATCGTCGTCAACGAGATGCGGCTGCGTTCTCTGATGGCCGACGGCGCCGACGCGCTTTTCGCGGAGTTGGACTCGGTGCTCGGCACTGCGTGGGACGAGGCGCTGGAGGCGTATCGCGACGGCGGTCTCGGTGCCGAGGTGAGCTGGCTGAACCGCGGCGTGGGCTGAGTCACCCTCCGCGAGCAGACGCGGAATCGCATTACCCGGCACGATTTTGTGCGATTTAGCGTCTGCTCGCGGGTGGAGCTGGCACAAGGATCTTCAGGGCGCCGCTGACCGCCGACACTTCCACCGGCAGCGGCATCGCGAAGTCGCCGTCGGCGTAGGTGTTGATGCCCGGGCTTTCGACACGAATGGTCTGCGCGCGGTCGGTCTTCACCTCGTCGAGACGAATGTGCGTGCCTTTGAACACGGTGGGGAACAGCCGCACCAGCTTCGTGCGCGACGCCGAGTGCACCATCGTGATGTCGAGCAGTCCGTCGGTGTGATCGGCGTTGGGGCAGATCAGCATTCCGCCGCCGTAGCTCTTGGTGTTGCCGAATGCCGCCAGCGTCAGCTCCGTCACGATCTCCCGCTCGCCGTCGAGCACCAGTCGGAACGGCAGCAACCGCAGCTTCGACAGCTCCGCGACTATCGCCAGGTTGTACCGCATCCGCCCGTGCGGCCAGCGCATCCGGTTCACCCGATCGCTGACCAGCGAGTCGAAACCCGCCGCCATCACCGTGCCGAACCATTTCTCCGCACCGTCAGCGCCACGCATGTGCCCGAGGTCGACGGTCTGGACCCAGCCGTCGCACACGACGTCGGCCGCCGCCTCGGGGTCCCTTGTGGGCAGCCGATATTCGCGCGCATGGTCGTTGCCGGTGCCCGCCGGAATGATGCCGAGCGGAATGTCGGTGCGCGCCAACGACTGCAGGGCCAGTGCGATGACGCCGTCGCCGCCGGCGATCACCAACGCGTCGGTGCCCGCACCGACGGCCTCCTCGATCAGCTGACGGGCATGCTCGGCATCTCTGCCGACGACCTCGACGACGTCGACGCCGCGCTTCTGGAACTGCGCGACGGCCCGCTCCGCGGCGTGCGGCGCGTTGCCGTGCCCGGAGAGGGGATTGGTCAGCAGCGTCACACGCGCGATCTCGGACCTCACGGAATCAGCTTGCCCGGGTTCAGGATTCCGGCCGGGTCGAGCGTGGCCTTGACCGCTCGCAGCACCTCGACGCCGAGGTCGCCGACCTCGTCGCGCATCCACGGCCGGTGGTCGGCGCCGACCGCGTGGTGATGCGTGATCGTCGCACCGGCCCGAACCATCGCATCTGTCGCCGCGGCCTTCGCCGCACGCCACTGCTCGATCGGGTTGCCGCGCTGGCCCGCCACCACCGTGAAGTACAACGAGGCGCCGGTGGGGTAGACGTGCGAAATGTGGCACAGCACCAGCGCCGGCGTTCCCGACTCGGCCAACGCCGTGGTAAGCGCCTGTGTGACAGCGTCTTTGACCGCAGCGACATTGGACCACGTGGTCGCCGTCTCCAGTGTCTCGCACAGTGCACCGGCCGCCAGCAGCGCGTCACGCAGATACGGTGCACCGAACCGGCCGTGTTCCCACGCCCGTGCGGGCCCTTCGCCCAACGAGGTTCCGCCATGCTCGAGAAGCACCGCCCGCGTCTCGGCGTGCCGGCTTTCCGCATGCTCTGCGCTGCCTTCAAACACGGTGATGGCCAGGCAGCCGCCGGTGATGCTCGTCTCGCCGATGCTGTCGGTGGTGGCCAGGTTCACCCCGGTCTCGGCTTCGTCGGACAGCCGGATGACGGTCGGCCCGGTGCCAATCTGCGCGACAGCGCGCAAAGCCGTTGCACCGGTGGCGAAGTCGGGAAACGACCATGCCTCATACCGGCTGCACGCGGGCAGGGGGTGCACCTTCACCCGCACCTGCGTGATCACTCCGAATACCCCCTCCGACCCGATCAGCAGCTGCCGCAGATCAGGCCCGGCCGCCGACTCCGGTGCACGGCCGAAGTCCAGCACACCTGCGGGCGTGACTGCGCGGATGCCGCGGATCATGTCGTTGAACCGGCCGTAACCCGCGGAATTCTGCCCCGACGACCGGGTAGCGGCCAGGCCGCCGATGGTCACGAACTCGAAGCTCTGCGGGAAGTGCCCGAGGGAGAAACCGTGCTCGGCCAACAACCGCTCCGCGTCGGGTCCGGTGACTCCGGCACCGAGCACCGCCTCACCGGAAGTCTCATCCAGAGAAGCCAATTCGTCGAGCCGGCGCAGGTCCAATGAGACCACCGCGCCG
>JBAPQQ010000482.1:0-3990 GCA_049280695.1 Mycobacterium sp. | reverse complement strand
CTGCAGGGGGTGACAGTGCAGTGCCTGTCCGACGGTTCAACCGTGGACGCCGCACGGGCGGTCGCCGGCCGGCCCGTGCTGCTGAACCTCTGGGCCTACTGGTGCCAGCCCTGCGCGCAGGAGCTGCCGGCGCTGGCCGAGTATCAGCGGCGGGTCGGCGACCGGTTGACGGTGATCACCGTCCATCAGGACGACGACGCAGCGGCGGCGCTGTCCCGGCTGGCCGACTGGGGTGTGCGGCTTCCGACATGGCAGGACGGGCGCCGACAGGTGGCCGCAGCGCTCGGCGTACCGAATGTCATGCCCACGTCGGTTATCTTGCGTACGGACGGTAGCGTGGCGCGCATCCTGCCGCAGGCGTTCGCCAGCGCTGATGAGGTCACGGCCGCGGTCGACCGAACGATGGGAGCGCCCGGGTGAGTTCAGCGGGTCCGGCGGGCGTGCTGACTCCTCACGCGGCACCGGGATGGCTGAAGCCGCTCGTGGACAACGTCGAGCGCGTGCCTTCCGCGTACCGCCGCCGGCTGCCCGCCGAAGTTCTCGCCATGGTCACTGCCGTGAACACCGCGGCCAAACTCACCGGAGCGCCGCGCGACGCCGCGGTGCTGGCGCTGTTCTCCGGGCCGGAGGACGCACCCGCGGATGGCGGCCCGCCGCTCGACGCCGACCTGCTGTTGACGGTGCGTGCTTCGTCGCTGCGCCACCATGCCGGACAGGCCGCCTTCCCCGGCGGCGCCGCCGATCACGGGGACGTCGGCCCGGTCCACACCGCGCTGCGCGAGGCTCGCGAGGAGACCGGCATCGACCCCACCAGGCTGCGACCGCTGGCCACCCTGGAGAAGACGTTCATCCCGCCGTCGGGCTTTCACGTGGTGCCCGTGCTGGCGTACTCGCCCGACCCCGGACCGGTTGGGGTGATAGACGCCGGCGAGACAGCGATCGTGGCGCGAGTTCCGTTGCGCGCGTTCATCAATCCCGAGAACCGGCTGATGGTGTACCGCAGCACCCTGACGAGGCGGTTCGCCGGCCCGGCGTTTCTGCTCAACGAGATGCTGGTCTGGGGCTTCACCGGACAGGTGATATCGGCGTTGCTGGACTGCGCGGGTTGGGCGCAGCCGTGGGACACCGGAGACGTGCGCGAATTGGACGAGGCGATGGCCTTGGTGGAGGCGCGAGAATGACGGCCTCCCAGTGGTTCGACTTCGCCGTTATCGCGGTCGCGTTCATCGCCGCGGTGTCGGGTTGGCGTTCCGGTGCCCTCGGCTCGCTGATGTCGTTCGTCGGGGTCGTGCTGGGCGCGGTCGCCGGGGTGCTCTTGGCGCCGCACGTCGTCGACCACATCAGCGGCCAGCGCACCAAGCTGTTCATCACGCTGTTTCTGATCCTCGGCCTGGTGGTCATCGGCGAGGTCGCCGGAGTGGTGCTGGGCCGTGCGGTGCGCGGTGCGATCCGCAGCCCCGGCCTACGGAGCGTCGACTCGGTGGTCGGGGTGCTGTTGCAGGTGGTTGCCGTGCTCGTCGCCGCATGGCTGTTGGCGACGCCGCTGCGATCCTCGGACCAGGCCTCGCTGGCGCAGGCCTTCGAGGGATCGACGGTGCGCAAGGAGGTCGACCGGGTCGCTCCGAATTGGTTGAGAACCGTGCCGAACCGGTTGTCGGCGTTGCTGAACACATCCGGCATCTCCGACGTGTGGCAGCCGTTCGGACGCACCCCGATCGTCCCGGTCGACGCACCCGACGCCAACATCGCGAACAGTGCGGTGGTGACCAAGACCCGGCCCAGCGTGGTGAAGATCCGCGGCTTGGCCAACGGCTGCCAGAAGGTGCTCGAAGGCACGGGCTTCGTGGTCAGGCCGGGACGGGTGATGTCGAATGCTCACGTGGTCGCAGGCGCGGAAAGCGTCACCGTGGAGTCCGGCGGCAATACCTATGACGCGAAGGTGATCTCCTACGATCCCAACGCCGACATCTCGATCCTCGACGTGCCCGATCTGCAAGCCGAGCCACTGGCGTTTGTCGGCGGCCAGGTGAAGAGCGGCACCGACGCACTGGTGCTGGGGTATCCCGGCGGCGGCGCGTTTGTCGCCACCCCGGCCCGCATCAGGGAGGTCATCGAGCTCAACGGCCCGGACATCTACCGGACTACCACCGTAACGCGCGAGGTGTACACCATCAGAGGCACTGTGCGGCAGGGAGATTCGGGTGGACCGCTGGTCGACCTCGACGGCGGGGTAATCGGCGTCGTGTTCGGCGCGGCGGTCGACGACCCCGAAACAGGGTTCGTGTTGACGGCCGACGAGGTGGCTCAGCAGATGTCGAAGGTGGACAACACCGATCCGGTGGCCACCGGACCGTGTATCAGTTGAGCGGCGCCCCGTAGACGTGTAGCAGAAACCGCGTCAGCTGTTCGTTGACCGCTTCCGGGGCTTCCTCATGGCTGAAATGCCCTGCGCCCGCTATGGATACGAAGCGGCCGTGCGGCGCGTAGCGCTCCGTGCGCAGCACCGGGTCGGCTAGCACATAGGGGTCGGCGTCTCCGCGGACGTGCAGCAGCGGCACCCCGAGCTGACGGTTCATCGATCGCATGAACCGGTGGCCTTCGGTACGCAGCTGGCTACGCACCGCCCAGCGCTGGTACTCCAGTGCACAATGAGCGGCGCCCGGGATCTGTATCGCGCGCCTGAGGTGGTGCATCGACATCCAAAAGTCTTCAGAGTCAAGCCATTCGGCGCTCACGCGCATACGCACGAGGTGCTCGAGCGCCTCGGCATCGTGTCGTGTCAGCCAGCGCTCGGGCCACATCGGCACCTGATATCGCAGCAGCGAGGGCAGCAACGCCCGGCCCTGGTCCCGGCGTGTCAGCGCAGACGCCCGCAGTGCCGCAGGATGCGGCGAGCTGACCACGGCGATGGCCCGCACCACCCGGGGATGCAGCATCGACGTCGCCCAGCACACCAGCCCACCGTCGGCGTGCCCGACGAGCGTGGCCGACGAGTGGCCCAGCGCGCGGATCAGCCCTGCGGTGTCGCCGGCCAGCGTCCAGCCGTCATACCCGCGTGGCGGTTTGTCGCTACCGCCGTAGCCGCGAAGGTCGACGGCCACGACGCGGGCGTCGGCCAGGCCCGTCAGCTGATGTCGCCAGGACCACCAGAACGAGCCGAACCCGTGCAGCAGGATCACCAGCGGTCGCGCCGACACCGGGATGCCGGTTCGCCCGCGCGGTTCGGCCTCGACGACGTGGAACCGGATCCCGTTGGCGTGCACCTCCATATGCCGCCACGGCCCCCCGATCCGGACGACTGACGGCGGGGGCGGCGGCACCGTCAGCCGGAGCTGTCGGTCGGGCGGACGGCAGGCGGCGCCGCGGGCTTGTGCTCGTGGGAACTGAACACCTCGCGGGTCTCCTTGACCGACTCGATGGTCTCGCGCGGTCCGCGGATGCGCCGGACCTTCAGGTAACCCAGCAGCGCGAGCACCGCTGTCGCGAGTACCATGATGCCGAACACGATGAGGTAGGCGGCCCACTTGTAAAGCCAGGTGTCGAGCAGTTCCGCGACGAAGAAGAACAAGAAGAACGTCGAGTAGAACAAGACCACCAGCGCCGCGATGAAGAACACGCTGCCGGTCAGGCCGCGTTTGACGTCACGGGTGATCTCGGCCCGGGCCAGCTCCACCTCGGCGCGGACCAAGCTCGACACCTGGGTGGACGCTTCCTTGACCAGCTCGCCGATCGACGGGTCCGGCGGCAGGGCATGCGGGTCTGTCAACGGGATCGACGTGATGGTTTTCGGTACTCCATTCCTGCGATCACCGTTGCTCACGGACGTTCCTTCCGCTGTCTGCCTGCCCGAACCCCGCCGACACTACGGTTGTCGACGGGATTTGGACGATTTTCGTCAACAACCGTAGCCTCGGTGATTCGAGTGTCCGACGGCTACCCGGTTTCGCCGTGAACAGGAGCATGCCTTGAAGATCGTGCCCGGCCCGCGGC
>JBAPQQ010000481.1:0-5468 GCA_049280695.1 Mycobacterium sp. | reverse complement strand
CTATGCGAACTTTGCTGCCGCCATCTGGCACGTATGTTGCACGCGGCCGCGAGATTCGGCAAAAACCACTTCTGACCTGCGAGAACTATGGTGGTCCCGGCTGGGATCGAACCAGCGACCTTCCGCGTGTGAAGCGGACGCTCTCCCACTGAGCCACGGGACCCGCTAGCGAAGGCATAAGCAGGCGGCCGAACGACGTCGAAGACTAGCACGAGCGGCACTTTCGCCCAGAATACGCGGCGCGAACGGGGGTCTGAGATGGCCGCCGGGAGATTTGTGTGGCCATACTGGGGTGGACTATCGTTTCGGTTCGCACGCGGCGACGATCTCGTCCGTGGCGCGCGGATGTAGCGCAGTTGGTAGCGCATCACCTTGCCAAGGTGAGGGTCGCGGGTTCGAATCCCGTCATCCGCTCGAAGGTGCAGTCGCATCAAACCCAGCGGTGGAGTGGCCGAGTGGTGAGGCAACGGCCTGCAAAGCCGTGCACACGGGTTCGATTCCCGTCTCCACCTCGTATATCGCGCGCGGTTAGCTCAGCGGGAGAGCGCTTCCCTGACACGGAAGAGGTCGCTGGTTCAATCCCAGTACCGCGCACCAGCATTCGAGCAGTTTGCCGACCTTAGGCGGCCAGCGCTCATTGGCGATCTCTTCATCCGCGGCGACATCGGTCGCGAGAGCAAGATTCAACCTGCGCCTGCTGGCCAAAACCGGAAGATTTCACCCGCTCATTACAACTCGTTCCGTTCCACGGGGATCGACCCGTCATGCGTAGGTGGCTCGGCAATCACTAGCTCGGACGCCAATCCGGTTGGAAAGAAACCATTGATGGACACGGCGTGGTTTGCAGTCGAACACGTTTTTGCGTGCGACCATCAGCGCATTAGTACCGCGAAACAGACCTGACGCTCGACGATGTGGGGCGCGCACTTTCTTGCCGACAAAGTCACGCCGATCTGTCTCGACGCGAAAGGGACGAGAGTTGACAGTCAGTCAGAAACTGCAGGTCGCCCGCAATCTAATCGCGGAAGGCTGGATATCTTGCGCCTTGGTAAGCCTAGGCGTGGATGGACGGCTCAGATACTGCGCCAGAGGCGCCCTGAACAAGGCGTTCTTGGGCCGTGCCACATCTGACGCCGAGACCTCGCCGGACGATGAACTGCGTCTGGCGCAGCGGCTTGTCGCAGAAGCAATGCAAGGTCCGTTGCAGGTCGGGTCAGACTCCAAGGCGATCCGCGACGCGATCACCAAATGGAATGACAGCCAGTTTGGATACGACGCCCAGGTACGAGTAGTGGATGCCTTCGATGCGGCGATCGCAGAGTGCAAGCAGCTAGAAGCCGCCAGTAAGTCGCATCAGGAATCTTGTTCCGGCTATGTAGAACGCATGCAAAGAGAAGGGCTTCCGCTCCCACGAGCACAGAATTTGGTCTGACAATCGATGGCAACTTGTCTGGGCTGACTTCACAGATTGCCGGACAAAGCGGTCTTGAAGGCGACCTAATCTTGATTTGTTGCCTCGTGTCGAACTGAAGCAATTCGGCGAGGCTAGTTCCCTCGCCACGACGCGGGCAAGTTGCCACTCGAGTACCCCTTCAGAGGGCGCAGCCGATCCCCCCGCCAAACGGCGGTACGACGGACTCGCGGGATTCGCTAACTAAGGTGAGAACTGCTGCCCTATGCTGATCGAATGCGCGATCGCGAGACGATCGACTCTGAATTGCGCTTGGTGGTTGCCGAGCGCCGTTCAATTCGCGAGCGCGGCGGCCGGCCGTCGGGTCGTCACATCGATGAACTTCTCGACGAGCGCCTAGGCCACCGCCCGGCGGCGTCGACTCAAGGGCCATTGGAGCGCGCAAGATCGAGATTCTCGTCGGCACCCGTTCGCTGTGCACCGAAGCCGGCGCCATTGCGGCTCACCCGACGTACGGGTGCCCCGCGCCGCGTCGGTCCCTTCGGAGCGTTGCCTCTATCCTTGGCAGCCATTGCCGCCGTGCTGGTAGCAATCGCCACCGTGGTGATGGTGATGTTCGTAGTCCACAAGCCTTATCGCGCGGCGCAACCGACGCAAGTTCCGCCGTCGAATGCGCAACCCGAACCGGCTGCCCAGACAGCACCCGCCCCGGCTGCGTCGACACCACCCGCCCCGGCTGCGTCGACACCACCCGCCCCGCCGCTTGACATCGTCGACGCGGCGTTGATCGACGTGTTGAAACACGACGGCGTGCCCGTTCCCAGCCACGGATACGTGATGAACCGTGCCCACGCAGTCTGCGACTTTCTAGCGCAGCAACCCAACTTCGCAGACGCCGTCAGCTTCGTGCAGCAAACGTCGATATGGGAGGGCGATCAAAGCACCAAGTTCGTCGCTGGTGCCATCGTCGCCTATTGCCCTCAGTACACACCTGAAAGCCCGGACGAGACGCAGCAGGCATTCCAAGATGCTGTCTCTAGTGTGCAAGGCATCCAGGATGATCTGCAAGGCATCCACGATGCTCTGTCAGCCATCCCCGGACAGCACTGAACTGGCCTCATAGCCAGAGCAACAACGCCCGTCAGTTTCGTCGCGTTCAACCGGCTCGCCGGAGAGGGCGTGGTTGCAGACGTGCCCACCGCCCACGGTCCTCCAGCAACACTCGTGGCCCCGTTTGCGCGGCTGGAGGAATGGCTACGGCTACGCTTGCGACATCAGACTTCAAGGGGAAGCTATGGTCCGTCATTTCCTGACCGGTTCCGCGGTAGCGGGAGCCGGCTTAATAGCAATCTCAGCCGGCCTGCTATTGCCGCCCGCGGCATCCGCGTATCCGCTGGACCTGTCCACGGCGATATGCGACACCTACCGAGCCGAGCACCAAGGGCTGATACTCAGTAACCTCGCTCGCCCGATCGCCACACGCATGGTGGTCGAATCGGGGGCCAGCCTGCCCGACGCGTCCACCTTCATCGACTCAACGGTCACCGCCCAGTGCCCGGAGTACATCTACCTGCTGCCACGTCCGTAGCGGGCTTGCGAATGCTGAAGGTGCCTCAGCAGGGGTCGCCAGGAGGCGTGTAATAAGGCACACCCTCGACGGTGTAGCACGGCACCTCGCCGGGAACGTATGGGGTGGCGGCCGACACCACGGCCGCGGTAGCCACGTCACCGGCCACGTTGGTGCAGCCACTCGCCGAGAAATGGCGTCCGTCGGCACCGGCGCACACGTCGGCTTGCGCCACCGAACATACGGCGATCGGCGCTATCGCCGCCGCGGTGGCCGTTAATAGCGCTGCTGCCAGTTTCTTCATCGCCCACTTCCTTTGCCTAGCCCGACCCGGCGCCATTATTGCGTCAGCGAGTTTCGGTCCGCTGAGAATTCGCCATCGAAGCCAGACCGGGGCGCAGATGTGGCTTCGCACGAACTTGGTCGCCGAGGTGTGTCTCGCCCGTGACCGTGCCGCGACAGCAGCACAGCACGCTCATCGTCATGACGGCGCTCGCGGTGCTCTGCTCAGCGATCCCAGCCCTGTGTCTCGGCTACGTCGTCGGACACCGTGCCGGCTCGACCAACCTCGCGGCAGGACGTCACCGGCGCGCCCTGGGCAAGGGGGCGGTCCGCTTTCTCGCTTTGATGATCGCCCGTGGGGTTCACCGATCCGTCGAGCGCAAGCTGTCGGCCGAGGGGACACTGATGATCGCCAGGGTGCGCGCGCTGGCGCCACGGCGCCGCCCCATCCGCACGGTCGGATCGACCGCAGCCGTCGTCAAGCGACTCGGCGATCTTCGATACGCCTCGAGCAGGAGTTAGCTGACACTCGCCAGCGCAAACCGGCGCCGAAGGTGAGCGGCGTTGATAGCCGCACCAGAAGTTGGTGATGGTGCTTCGCGCCAAGGAGTCGATCTCAGGCTAAATCGCCTCAGCAACGACATCAATACGGATGGACTGCAGCGGAGCGCCAAGCAGGCGTACACGAACACGTGAACCCGAGATTGCCTCGGTCCTCGGCATCTAGTGACCTTTGGCCCCTTTGCTGGGGGCCGCGGGCCCGTAATTTCGAGAGCGGCGGTGTCCAACCGCCTCCTACAACAAAGTCGCAACGTCCCTGCGCGCTCGCTCCGAGCTGTCGCTGGGCGTTGCTCTCACAGGGGTGTCCATTCCATGATTCGTGTTCTTGTCGTGGCGGCATGTGTCGCCGGGGTTGCCGTCGGCGCTGCGGCACCGGCCATCGCTTCACCGCCGTACGCCAACTGCAAGGCCGCCGCAGCCGACGGGCGCTACAACATTGTTCAGGACGATCCGGCGTACAGCCCGCACCTCGACCGCGACCGCGACGGCATCGCCTGCGAGTCCTGAAGCCGCCCAACGGCAGCCCCGAATCCGCGCCGGAGTTCACAGCGAATGGCTGACACCGCCGCCCCGCGGAACCTACGCTTAGCCGCAAAGCGCACGGAGTAGAGGGGCGGAAATGAAACTGATGACGGTACTTGCGCTGGCGAGCGGATTCGGCGCCGCGCCGCTCGTCACCGCCGGCGGCGTCGCGGCACTGCCGACGACCTGCGACGGTATTCCATGCGTCCCCGGCGTCGCCAAGAACGCGACCGAGGGCCAGCCGTGCATCGCTGCGACCCGCTACCCCTTCGGCGTCGACTCGTCAGGCACCACGTTGATCTGCGCGCAGGTCGGACGGTGGGTTACGACGTCGCCCCTGGTCGGCGTGCGGACCGTGACCGCCCCGTGCGACGGAGTCGACGGCACCGCGCAGTCGCCCGACGGCTTGCCCCTATCCTGCAACGGCAGGGCCTGGGTCATGGACTTCGACAAGATTTTCTATACCCCGTCGGTGGGGTGAGGTAGGAGGCGGTCACAGCTCGCTGGAATCGCGCTGCATGACGATGTTCTCCAGTCGCCACAGGCACTCGCGATTGCGGACGTCGACTCCCATCTCCGCGATCCGGTCCGGCACCAAGTTCATCGGTCCCTGCGCCGGCAGTTCCGACATCTCGACACGGCACCCGTTCGGTGTATCGCTGAGCCGCAATGTCACCCTCTGCGCACCGAGCGCACTGGTCTTGGCCAGAAGCACGAGTTCGCTTTCAGGCTGGCACTTTTCGGCGACGGTTTCGTCGTTGATGACGAACGGCCACGCGCCGATCGAGTGCTGAATCGTACTTCCCGCCGCCGGCCAGTTCTTGTCGACGGCGCGCATTCGGCTGTTGCCGACCACCCACTGCGAGTAGGTCCACCCGTCGGCCAGCACCTCCCAGACGCGATGACGTGGGGCGGGGATGTCACGTGTGACTGTCATGCGTAGTTCCTTCCATCCCGAAGAGCTGAGTCGCCGGGATAGGTACCCACGCCACACGGCGGGAAATCAGCCCCCGACCGGGAAGCACCAACTCATCGGAACGAACGGAATCGGTGCACCGATGCACATCGTCACGGGCCCGGGCGGTGGCGGCGGTGGCGGTGGGGCAGGCGCCGGCACCACACAGG
>JBAPQQ010000480.1:0-2125 GCA_049280695.1 Mycobacterium sp. | reverse complement strand
AGTATGCGCTGACCAGCCACCAGCGGGCGCTGGCGGCGATCAAAGCCGGGCACTTCGACAGCGAAATCGTCGGAGTCGGCGAGTTCCGCATCGACGAGGGGCCGCGGGATACGTCGCTGGAGAAAATGGCTTCGCTGCCAACGCTTGCCGACGGCGGACGGCTGACCGCCGCGGTGGCCAGCCAGATCTCCGACGGTGCCAGCGCGGTGCTGCTGGCCTCCGAGCAGGCGGTCGCCGAGCATGAGCTCAAGCCTCGGGCGCGCATCCACCACATCAGCGCGCGGGGTGCCGATCCGGTGTTCATGCTGACGGGTCCGATTCCGGCCACGCGGTATGCGCTGGAGAAGACGGGCCTGTCGATCGACGACATCGACGTCGTGGAGATCAACGAGGCGTTCGCGCCGGTGGTGATGGCGTGGCTCAAGGAGACCAAGGCCGACCCTGAGAAAGTCAATCCGAACGGCGGGGCGATTGCGTTGGGACATCCGCTCGGCGCCACGGGCGCAAAGCTTTTCGCAACGATGCTCAACGAGCTGGAGCGCACCGGCGGTCGCTATGGCCTGCAGACGATGTGCGAGGGCGGCGGCACCGCCAACGTGACGATCATCGAACGGCTGTAATCCACCGTGCGCGGCAACGCCGCCGCAGCCACCCGCCTGCGAGCGCGCTGGGCTGCACCGGGCGGTGCCGGCGCCCCGGAAAGCGAGGGCGCTGTCCGTGAAGCCGCGCGTTCGGACCCGGAGGCAGTCTCATGACCCTTGAGAATCCCGCTCCCAGATTCGGTGTCGCCCTCACGACGGTCGGGCGGTGGGATGAACTGAGCCTTCTGCTCGAGGACCTGGCCGGACAGTCAGAACCGCCGGCCGCCGTCGCTATCGCCCACCATTGCGCCGTCGGTAATCCACCGGCGTTGGACGCGCTGCTGCAGCGGTTCGCCGGTGTCCTCATGATCCGGACGGTCTTCAGCCCCAGTGGAGTGTCCAATGGTCGCAACGCCGCTGCAGAGATACTCGGCGACGACGTCGACTGGCTGTGGTTTCCCAACGACACGAGTCGAATTGATGCCGACTTCTTCGAGCGTGTCGCACACTACTGCAGGCCGCCGAGGAATGTGGTCGCCCTGCAACTGGCCGACCGCCAAGGCCCGAGGAACCCGCTCCCCGCACGGGGTTCGCCGCTGACGCGGCGCAACGTGTGGGGGGCGATGGAGCCGGCCACGCTCTTCCGGCGCAATGAGTTCTTGGCTGCCGGCGGGTTCGACACCAATCGGGGGTCCGGAGCCCACAGCCCGTGGCAGGCAGGAGAGGGCACGGATCTGCTGCTTCGGTTGTCAGAGCGCGACGGCTTCTCGATCGAGTGGATCAGCGACATCGTTGTGCGCGCGCAGACCGAATTCGCCCATTTATCGTCCGATGAGCGCCGCCGCAAACTGCGGAACTACGGGCGCGGTGCAGGCAACGTGCTTCGCACATGGCGCTACCCGCTCTGGTACAAGGCAGCCCACCTCCTGGCCGCGGCTCTCATGCCGCTTCGCAACCCGGAGAAGTTCACCGGCCGGGATGCGTTGGCGCTTCTGATCGGCCGGACCGAAGGCGTGCTGGGCAGACCGTTCTCCGGGAGGTCGGACCATCGGGCGATACTCCGGTGACTGATGCGCGATCCCTCGGCAAATCACGCGGGGATCTCGTGGGACCAATGGACCGTGAAGTCTGACCCCACGACTTCTCTGCCGGGCTAGGCTGGGCGCTTGTCCACCACTGGGACGATATTCGTACCCTCCCTGTCGAAGCGACGGCCTGCGATCTCGACGTCCGTTACGCACCACCCCCGCGTGCCCCGCAGGGGCCGACGACGCGGGAAGTCGGCATCGTGAGAACCGGAACTCGACCGGTGTCAGCGCGTGAGAGCTTCTCACCGATGCCTCGGCGCAAGAGCCTTGCCCGCCTGCTGTCGTTCGCCCTGATCGGTCTCACGGTTCTTGCCTGCCAGAAATCCCCGGCCAGGGAAGCCGAGATCGGGATGACGTTGCATTTTCGCGGCGCCGATGCGGCGACGATAAAGCGGCAGTTCGACCTGATGGCGGCCATGAATGTCACTTGGGTCAGAATGGACGTCGACTGGTCGG
>JBAPQQ010000479.1:0-3552 GCA_049280695.1 Mycobacterium sp. | reverse complement strand
CTCCTCGCGTCCGCGGGACCTGTTTTGCTCCTCGCGTCCGCGGGACCTGTTTTGCTCCTCGCGTCCGCGGGACCTGTTTTGCTCCTCGCGTCCGCGGAAACGAGTGCGATCGACGCGGCCACGGCGGCGTCGACGATCCCGCGAACATCCTTGTTGTCCTCGACCGTCAGCGCGGTCAGCTCCCGCAGGCCGCCCAGCAGGATCACCGACAACTGCACCGGTGCGGATGGCAGGCCCGCGCGCCGAAAACCGGGGTTGCTGGTGATGTCGGTCAACATCTGGGCCAACTTGTCGGTGTTGTGCCGCTGCACCGAATGAACGGCCTCGCCGAGCGCCGGCAACTCACGAATCCAGCTCAGCGTGACCGCCGGCTTGGCCTCGATGACGTCGACGTAGGCGCCGATGGCCTGCCGAATCTGGTTCTGCCAGAACGCCTCTGGGTCCACCGCAGCCTTGATCTGGACGATCATGTCGGCGATGGCGGTGCGCACCAACTCGACGAAGCACTCCTTCTTGCTGTCGAACTCCTGGTAGAAGGTGCGCTTTGAGGTGCGAGCGTGCCGGACGATGTCGGCGATCGTGGTGTCGCGGTAACCCCGCTCTGCGATCGACTCTGCGAGCCCGTCGAGCAATCGCCGCCGGAACGGATCCGCGGCGTCGGTGACGGCGTCGGCCACGTCGACCACCGTCATCGCACTGCCTCCAGCCGCTAGATCTTGATCAACGCGGTACTACCCGGTACCGTACAACATGACGCTCTGGTACGTCGTGGTACCGCCGATCCTGTCAGGAGTGATTCATGACCGAAGCGATCGCACTGGAACCGCGCACGGCCAACCTCCCGCCCGAGGTCGCGCTGCCCAAGGCGATCCAGGGCGTCGGCTTCGTTTTGTCGCGGCGCTGGACCATCCGCCAAGCGGCGCGGCGCTACGGCGACGCGTTCACGCTGAACATCCCGGTGTTCGGCCGCACCGTCGTGGTGGCCGACCCGGCACTCGTCAAACAGGTGTTCATGGCGAGCGCGGACGATCTGACGAACATCCAGCCCAACCTCAGCCGGGTACTGGGCCCGGGGTCGATCTTCGCGCTAGACCGCACCGAGCACCGCAACCGCCGCAAGCTGCTGCACCCGCCGTTCCACGGCAAGAGCATCAAGAACTACGAGCACATCATCGAGGAAGAGACCCTGCGCGAAGCCGCGAACTGGCCCGAGGGAAAAGAGTTCCGGACCCTCGAGCCGATGATGCGGATCACGCTGAACGTGATCTTGCGCGCCGTGTTCGGCGCGGAGGGCATCGAACTGGAATACCTGCGCAATCTGATCCCCGGCTGGGTGAAGCTGGGGTCGCGGCTCGCCACGCTTCCGCAGCCGTCGAGGAGCTACGGCCGGTTCAGCCCGTGGGGACGGCTGGCGGAGTCGCACCGCAAGTTCGACGAGATCGTCGACACGCTGGTCGCAAAGGCCGAGGCCGACCCGCGCTTCGACGAGCGCACCGACATCCTGGCGCTGATGCTGCGCAGCCGCTACGACGACGGCTCGCCGATGTCGCGCCGGGAGATCTCCGACGAACTACTGACGCTGGTGGCCGCCGGCCATGAAACCACGGCGTCGACGCTGGCGTGGGCATTCGAGCGGCTGCGCAGACATCCCGACCTGGTCGCCGCCCTCACCGAAGAGGCCGAAGGCGACGGCAACGAACTGTTGCAGGCGACGATCCTGGAAGTTCAGCGCGCACGTACGGTCATCGACTTCGCCGGCCGTCATGTCGCGGCGCCGACGTTCGAGCTCGGCGAATGGCGCATCCCGAAGGGGTATTCGATCGTCGTCAGCATCTCGCAACTGCACGACAGCGCCTTCGAGGACCCGGAGCGCTTCGACCCGTACCGATTCGTCGGCAACCGGCCGCCGACCTTCGCTTGGGTGCCGTTCGGCGGCGGCACGCGGCGCTGCCTGGGCGCGGCGTTCGCCAACACCGAACTGGACGTCGTGCTGCGGACGGTGCTGCGCCACTTCTCGCTGGACTCCACCACCGATCCCGGTGAGAAGGTGCACTCACGCGGCGTCGCATACACCCCGAAGCGCGGCGGCCGCATCGTCGTGCACCACCGCTGAAACGTTTGAGCCGGCCGCGTGCTGGCTAACTGACAGCCATGGATCGCCCCGACACCATGGTCGAGATCCACCGCAAACGAGTGCAGGATCTCACGCTGGAGTTCTTCAGCGGCGAGAAGTACTCACAGCCGGCCGACGGGCCGGGCTTCGCGGCTACCGCCACGCTCGACGTGACGTTGGACCGGGTGTGGTTCGTCGAAGACGCGCGCGGCCGGGTCTGGCAGGAAGAAGAGGCGGACGGCGCGCGTGACCCGTTGCGGCACTTCGCGATCGACCTCCGGATCTTCGACTCGAAGCTGGCGATCGAATCCGTCACCTGCATCCCGCTGGTGGAGCTGCCGCCGAGCACCGTCACGATTCCCGACGGCCCGCGCGTCGGCGAATCCCAGCAGATCCCCTACAACGAGATTCCGCTGTTCGGCCGGCTGACCATCCACGAGCAGCTGGACTGCCGCGAGACGGAGCCGGGCAAGCAGACCATCGCGCTGAACTTCACCGTGCAGGACGCCCCGGCTCTGGTGGCCCCCCGGGTTCCGGGAGCAGGCCTGTACGGGCCGGGCGTACAGCGACGAGCCAACGGCGACAACGTTTTTGGTGGCCAGGACCCCCGGGTGACGTGGGACCTCGATGACGCAGAGGCATACTGGATCACCCACTGCATCGCCGGTGAGCTGCTGGTCAACTTGGAGAAACTGCGGCATCCGACGATCTCCGACGAGGAAGCACGCGATGCTGTGCTGGATTTCATCGCCGGACAAATCGCCGAGGCGGTCCGCCCCGAGGTCGCCGCGCTCGGCGACGACGGGATCGTCGGCATCCTGCCCACCACCATCGACGTCGACGCCACCGCCGACGACGACAGCACAGCCAAGGAACTCGATGCGGTGGTGCGGCGCTTCGCTGTCGACGGGCAACAGCACGAGTCGATCGTCGTACAGTTGCGCACGCAGCGGGATTTGCCGCTCGGGGAGCAACTACCGCCGTCGGTGCTGGCCGAGAACCCCGCAGAACACACCGCACTGGCGGTAACCGGCTGGAGCATCCTGCGGCAGGTCCGCGACACCGTGAAGAGCACGTTCAACCTCGACGAGTCCGACTTCGACGCCAACGCCCCGTGCCTGCTCGACGGGCCCAAGGCCGTCACGATCGGCGGCGACGAACGAGTCTTGGAGTCTCTGGACGCCGACATCGTGCCGCGCACCGGGGACGGTCGCCTCGTGGTCGACGGAAAAGTCAACGCCAATAACAAGTTCTACGACTTCGACGCTGCGTTCACCATCACCTACGACATGGTGCTCGACGACATACCCGCCGGCGGCGAGGAGATGGAGGAGCTTCAGAGGGCGCTGCAAGAAGCCGAGGAGCGCGAGGCGGAAGTCCAACGCGTGAACGAGCGGATCGCCGAACTGCCACGCACCATCGGCGTGCGACCCGAGCAG
>JBAPQQ010000478.1:0-1875 GCA_049280695.1 Mycobacterium sp. | reverse complement strand
GTGTCTAGATTGGGGATCCGATGGCTCCGCTCATCGCCCTCGTCCTTGCCACTCTCGCCACGCGATTCGCGGGCCGGCCCGGTTGGGACTACGCGAGCGGGTGGCCGGCGGCGGTCGCGGTCGGGCTGGCCGCGATGTTCGTGCTGACCGGCGTGGCCCACTTCGTGCAGCCGCTGCGGGGCGACATGATTGCGATCGTGCCTCCGCCGCTGCCCGCACCGGGCGTGCTGGTGAGCGTCACCGGAGTGCTCGAGCTGCTCGGGGCGGTCGGCCTGCTGCTTCCGGCGACCAGGGTGGCGGCTGCCGTGTGCCTGTTCGCGCTGATGCTGGCCATGTTCCCGGCCAACCTGTACGCGGCCCGCAATCCCGATGCGCCGAAATCCATGTCGAAACCATTAGGCCGGCGCACTGCCGAGGAGGTCATCTTCCTGGCCGGGGCGGCGCTGGTGGCGGTCGGCAGCATCTAGCATCCACGAGTACTGGAACGCGATTTCCTTCCAGCGCTCGTAGCGTCCGCTGATCCCGCCGTGGCCGGCGCTCATCTCGGTCTTGAGCAGAACGGGATGATCGCCGGTCTTGGTGTGCCGAAGCGCCGCAACCCATTTCGCCGGCTCGACGTAGTACACGCGGGTGTCGTGCAGCGACGTCATCGCCAGGATCGCCGGATAGTCCTTGGGCTCGACGTTCTCATAGGGCGAATAGGACTTCATGTAGTAGTAGACGTCCTTGTCCCGCAACGGGTTTCCCCACTCGTCCCACTCGGTGACGGTCAGCGGCAGCAGCGGGTTCAAGATCGTCGTCAGGGGGTCGACGAACGGAACCTGGGCGAGTACGCCGGCGAACAGCTCCGGTGCCATGTTCGCCACCGCACCCATCAGCAGCCCGCCGGCACTGCCTCCCATCGCCACCAGGTTCTCCGGCTTCGTCACGCCGGTCTCTGTCAGGTGTCTTGCCGCGCTGATGAAGTCGGTGAAAGTGTTCTTCTTCTTCAGCAGCTTGCCGTTCTCGTACCAGAGCCGGCCGAGCTCACCGCCGCCCCGCACGTGGGCGACGACGAACACCACCCCGCGGTCGAGCAGCGACAGCCGGGCGATCGAGAATCTGGGATCCTCGCACAGCTCGTAGGCGCCGTACCCGTAGATCACTGCCGGCGCCGGCAAGTCGAGATCATGCCGATGGATGATCGACAACGGAACCCGGGCGCCGTCGGGAGCGACGGCCCAGTCCCGGCGCTCGACATAGTCGTCGCGACGATAGTCGCCGAGCACCGGCTGTTCGCGCAGCAGTGTCCAGTGACCGGTGGCAAGTTCGAGGTCGTACACCCGCACCGGTGTCAGAAACGACGTCGCCCCCACCCGCATCATCGGCGAGTCCCAGTTCGGGTTCGCGCCGAGGCCCGCCGACATCAGCGGGGAGTCGAACGCCATCTCCTGCGGCTGCCCGTATTCGCCGCCGGCACCGACGGGCCACACCTGGATGCGGGGCAGCGCTTCCCGGCGATAACTCACCACGAAATGGTTGGCGAAGGCGTCCACTCCGTCGATCCGCACGTCGTCGCGGTGGTCGATAAGGGTGCGCCGCGCCGAGAGATCCTGTACGGGCGCTTCCACCAGCGTGAAGTTCACCGCGCCGTCGTTGTGCACGATCAGGAATTTGTGCTCACCGTTGATCACCGCGTGGTCGAGCGAGTACTCCACGCCCTCGCGCCGGGGCAGGACCGTGGTGAATGCCGCAGCAGGATCGGCTGCGTCGCCGTACCGGATCTCCGACGTGACGGCCGAACCCGCGGCGATGAGGATGTACGTGTCACTGCGGGTCCGGCCGACCGCCAGCCAGAATCGTTCGTCGGGCTCGTGGTACACCTGCTCGGCGGAC
>JBAPQQ010000477.1:0-7322 GCA_049280695.1 Mycobacterium sp. | reverse complement strand
CCGCTGCGGTGCTGATCGCAGTGGCCTACCAGTTACTGGCGCGCAGGGACGTGGGCGCCGGCATGATCGCCGAACGTCCCGGCCGGGGCGGCGCGAGAGCCGGTTTACGCGGACCGCTGAGCCTGGCCTGGCGGCTGGATCGCGGCGCGCTGCTGCTCTGGACGGTGGGCCTGGCTCTCTACGGCGCCGTGTTCGGCAGCGTCGTCCACGGTATCGGCGACGAGATCGGCGGCGGCGCCGGTGTGCGCGACATCGTGGCCCGGCTGGGCGGATCGGCCGTGCTGGAGAATGCTTTCCTCACAATCGCATTCACCATGCTCGCCTTCATGGCGTCCGCGTTTGCGATCTCGCTGAAGCTGCGGGCCCATCACGAGGAGTCCAGCCAGCACGCGGAAACCCTGCTCGCCGGGGCGGTGAGCCGAACACGTTGGCTGGCAGGTCATTTGGTGATCGCCGTCCTCGGGTCCGCCGCCGCCCTGCTGATCGCCGGGCTGGCAGCCGGACTGAGCTACGGGGCGGCCGCGGGCGACACCGGCGAGAAGTTGCCGGCGGTCCTGGGCACCGCGGCGGTGCAATTGCCCGCGGTGTGGCTGTTGCCGGCCGTTACGGTGCTGTTCTTCGGCGTCGCTCCCCGGTTCACCCCGGTCGCATGGGGCGTGCTGGTGGCCTTTGTCGCGCTCTTCCTGCTCGGCTCGTTGTCCGGCTTCCCGCAGTGGATGCTCGACATGGTGCCCTATGCGCACACGCCGCGGGTCGGCACCGGCGAATTCACCGCGGCCCCATTAGTGTGGCTGCTCGTGATCGACGTCGTGCTCGCCGCGGCGGGCGTAATCGCATTCCGGCGCCGCGACTTACGCTGACGACATGAAGACCGCTCTTCAGATGGTGGCGACGTCGATCGTCGGGCTCGTCTTGCTGGGCGTGGCGCTGTTCCTGCCAGCCGACACGTTGAACTATTGGCAGGCATGGGTTTTCATCGTCGTGTTCACCGTCGCCACCCTGGTGCCCAGCGTCTATCTGGCCGTCAACGACCCTGCGGCACTTCGTCGCCGCATGCACGCGGGTCCCGCGGCGGAAACCCGGACGACGCAGAAGATCGCCGTCACGGGAGTGTTCGCGGCGGGCATCGCGGGCATGGTGGTCAGTGGGCTGGACCACCGGTTCGGCTGGTCTGCCGTGCCAATATGGCTGGTGATCGCCGGCAATGTGCTGGTGGCGTTCGGCCTGACCATGGCGGAGTTCGTCGTCATCCAGAACAGTTACGCCGCAGCGAATGTCACGGTCGAAGACGGCCAGGAGCTGGTCTCCTCCGGTTTGTATAGCGTTGTCCGCCATCCCATGTACGTCGGAGGACTGATCATGTTGGCGGGAATGCCGCTGGCGCTCGGCTCCTACTGGGGGCTGCTGACCCTCGTTCCCGCCGTGGCGCTGCTGGCAGTGCGGATGATCGACGAGGAAAAGGCGCTCGCGCAGCAGTTGCCCGGATACCGTGACTACCTGGCCGACGTGCGCTACCGCCTCGTGCCGCACGTGTGGTGAGGCCGTGGAGTTCCTGACCGGCTTCGGCCTGGCCACACGGCGGCCGGGCTCGACGCCTACATCCCGGTGCTGATGCTCAGATCCAGATTCCCTTGCCCACCGCGACCACTCCGCCCGCGCTGACCGCGAAGCGTTCCCGGTCCCGTTCTAGGTCGACCCCTACCATCTCGCCCGGGCCGACGACGACGTTCTTGTCGAGGATCGCGTGGCGCACCACCGCGCCGCGGCCCACCCGGACCCCCGGCATCAGCACGCCGCCTTCGACGATGGCGCCGTCGTCGACGACGACGTTCGACGACAGCACCGAGGTGCGCACCGACGCCGCGGACACGATGCTGCCCGCTCCCACCACCGATTCCTGCGCGGAGCCGCCGTTGACGAACTTGGCCGGCGCCAGGTTCTCCGACTCGCCGCGAATCGGCCAGCGCTTGTTGTAGAGGTTGAAGATAGGGTGCACCGACACCAGGTCCATGTGCGCGTCGTAGAACGCGTCGAGCGTGCCGACGTCGCGCCAGTAGCCGCGATCCCGTTCGGTGGCGCCGGGCACCTCGTTGTCGGCGAAGTCGTAGACCGCGGCTTGCCCGTCGGCGACCAGTCGCGGAATGATGTCGCCGCCCATGTCGTGATCGGAGTCGTCGTCGTCGGCGTCGGCGCGCACCGCGTCGATGAGAACCTTCGTGGTGAAGATGTAGTTGCCCATCGACACGAATGTCTGCTCCGGATCGTCGGGCGTACCGGGCGGATCGGCCGGCTTTTCGACGAAGTCGCGGATCCGGCCCACCTCGTCGGAATCGATGCAGCCGAAAGCCGTTGCCTCCGAACGCGGCGCGCGGATGCCGGCCACCGTCGCCCCTGCGCCGCTTTCGATGTGGAAGTTGAGCATCTGCTCGGGATCCATCCGATACACGTGGTCGGCTCCGAATACGACGATGTAGTCGGGGTCTTCGTCGTAGACCAGGTTCATCGACTGGTAGATCGCATCGGCGCTGCCGGTGTACCAGCGCGGGCCAAGGCGTTGCTGGGCGGGCACCGGGGTGATGTATTCGCCCGCAAGGCCCGACAGCCGCCAGTTCTGGGAGATGTGCCGGTCCAGTGAATGGGACTTGTATTGCGTGAGCACGCAGATGCGGAGGTAGCGGGCATTGACCATGTTCGACAGCACGAAGTCGATCAGCCGGTAGGCACCCCCGAAGGGAACGGCAGGCTTGGCCCGGTCGGCGGTCAGCGGATACAGCCGCTTACCCTCTCCGCCGGCGAGGACAATGCCCAGCACGTGCGGCAGTTCCCTCATGCCTAGAACCTATCCGTACTCGTTGACTGCGACCAGAATTCCCCGGAACTCACTCGCCTCAAACGCCTCTACTCAGATGCGGGGCGGTCTCTCAGGCACTACGGTCATCTCCGTGCGGGTGGCGATGATGACGCGAGAGTATCCGCCCGAGGTGTACGGAGGCGCCGGAGTCCACGTCACAGAACTCGTCAACCAGTTGCGCAAGCTGTGCGAGGTCGACGTGCACTGCATGGGCGCGCCCCGGCACGGCGCGCACGTCCACCAGCCCGACCCGGCGCTGCGCGGCGCGAACCCGGCGTTGGCCACGCTGTCGGCGGATCTCGTGATGGCCAACGCCGCCTTCGAGGCGACGGTGGTGCACTCGCACACGTGGTACACCGGGCTCGCGGGACATCTCGCGGCTCTGCTGTACGGAATTCCGCATGTCCTCACCGCTCATTCGCTGGAGCCGTTGCGGCCGTGGAAGGCCGAGCAACTGGGCGGCGGATACCGGGTGTCGTCGTGGGTGGAACGCACCGCCGTGGAGGCCGCCGACGCGGTGATCGCGGTGAGCTCCGGCATGCGCGACGACGTGCTGGCCACCTATCCCGCGCTCGACCCGAACCGGGTCCACGTGGTGCGCAACGGAATCGACACCGACGTGTGGTACCCGGTCCGGCCGGCGCCGGGCGAATCGGTGCTCGCCGAACTCGGGGTCGACGTCGAGGAGCCGATCGTCGCGTTCGTCGGCCGGATCACCCGGCAAAAGGGGGTGGCGCATCTGGTCGCTGCCGCGCACCGGTTCGCCGACGACGTACAGCTGGTGTTGTGCGCAGGCGCACCCGACACACCCCAGATCGCCGCCGAGATCACCGAAGCGGTGCACAAGCTGTCGCTGGACCGCTCTGGCGTGTTCTGGGTGCGGGAGATGCTGCCGATCGGCAGGGTACGAGAAATACTCTCGACGGCAACGGTATTCGTATGCCCGTCGGTGTACGAGCCGTTGGGGATCGTCAATCTCGAGGCGATGGCCTGCGCGACGGCGGTGGTGGCCTCAGATGTGGGCGGTATCCCAGAGGTGGTCGACGAAGGCAAGACCGGGCTGCTGGTCCACTACGACGCGAGCGACCCGGCGGGTTACGAGACGCGGTTGGCTGACGCCGTCAACGCCCTCGTCGCCGATCCGGAAAGAGCGGAGCGCTTCGGCCGGGCGGGTCGGCAGCGGTGCATCGACGAGTTCTCGTGGGCTCGCATCGCCGAGCAGACGCTGGAGATCTACCAGAAAGTGACGTTGCAGTAGATGTCAGCGCGAGGGGTTCAGCTGGTGACGCCCTTCAGTTCGTCGCCCAATGCCGCGGCCTCTTCTGGAGTGAGTTCGACGACGAGCCGGCCACCGCCCTCCAGCGGTACTCGCATCACGATGCCGCGCCCCTCCTTGGTCGCTTCCAGTGGACCGTCACCGGTCCGGGGCTTCATCGCCGCCATCGAGCGCTCCCTCCAGACTGCACGTTCACGCATCCATTGTTCCTCATCGACAGACTTCGGTGTGCAAAGACCCCGCTAAGAGCGCTATTCCGGTGCGGGCGGTACCCAGCAGGACTGCAGGTGGTCGTCGACCATGCCGGTGGCTTGCATCAGCGCGTACGCCGTGGTGGGGCCGACGAACCGGAATCCGCGGTGCTTGAGCTCCTTGGCCATGGCGGTCGACTCGGGGCTCACCGACGCGACGTCGGCAAGTGTCGCCGGCCTCGGCCGGCCGGGCGGCGGCGCGAACGACCACAGGAATTCGGAGAGGTCTGTGTCGAGCGCCGCAGCCACGCGCGCGTTGGCGATCGCGGCGTCGATCTTCGCGCGGTTGCGCACAATCGACGCGTCGGCCATCAGCCGAGTGACATCGCGGTCGGTATAGCGGGCGACTTTCTCGACGTCGAAACCGTCGAACGCGCGACGGAAACTTTCCCGCTTGCGCAGGATCGTCAACCACGACAGCCCACTTTGGAACGCCTCCAACGAGATTCGCTCGAACAGTTCATCCCGTCCGCGCAGTGGGCGGCCCCATTCGTAGTCGTGGTAGTCGCGGTACAGGGCCGCATGAGCGCCGCCGGTCAGCGCCCATGTGCAGCGCACGCGGCCGTCGTCGGTCACGTTCCGTCTGAGACGGAGTCGGCGTCGGCGTCGCTGCTTTCTGCTCTTCGCCCGAGAGGCTCATCGACCAGCGCACGCAAGGCCGACACCTGGGCGCGCAGCAACTCGATCTCGCCGCTAAGCCGGTCGAGCACCCAATCCACCTCGCTGGTCTTGTAGCCACGCAGGGTCTGGGTGAACCTGACGGCGTCGACGTCGGCGCCGGTGACGCCCGACGCAGGCAGCGCGGTGGCGGTCGTGGCCCGCGGCAGCGGCGGCAGCGGCTCACCCCGGCCGAACACGGCGCTGGCGATCACGAACAGCAGCCCGGCGACGAGCACCAGCACGAGCAGGTACAGCAGGATCAGCGTCACGACACCGATATTGCCTGACGCAGACCGTCAGCCAGGACGCAGCCTGTTCATCGGCGGGCGATCGTCCAGACGGACCGACGAGACGCGTGGGGTGAAGTCGGCACCGTCGGCGAAGAACTGGGTGAGACCGATGCCGGAGTCGCTGACACCGCAGCGCGACAGCAGCGTCGCGACGACCTGACGGCTCATCGCCGACAGCTCGGTCAGCGGTCTGTTGCGGTGCGCCCGCACGCCGAGGTTGACCTGCGCGATCGCATCCAGGCCGAGCCTGTCGTAGGCGTCGATCAGAAGCCCGATCTCCACCCCGTAGCCGGGCGCGAACGGCACCGACGTCAGCAGCTCACGGGTGCCGGCGTATTCGCCGCCGAGCGGCTGCAGCACGCAGGACAGCTCCGGGCGCAGCGCGGCCAGCAGCGGACGGGCGACCAGCTGCGTGACACGGCCGCCGCCGTTGGCGTCCTCGCGGCCGCTCACCATCAACGGCCTGCGGTAGAAGCCCTTCACCAGATGCACGCTGTCAGCCAGGAGCAGCGGGCCGACCAGTCTCGGCACGAACATCGGGTCGGGGTCGATCAGGTCGGAGTCGACGAACGCGACGATATCGCCGCTCGTCGCGGCCAGTGACCGCCACAGCGCCTCCCCCTTGCCCGGGTGCGGTTCCAGCTCCGGCAGTGCCTGCTCGCGGCTGACCACCCGGGCGCCCGCGGTGAGGGCGCGGATCGCGGTGTCGTCGGTAGAGCCCGAGTCGAGCACGACAAGCTCGTCGACCAGCCCGCCGAGCATCGGCGTGATGGTCTGCACGACCGACGCGACCGTCTCTTCCTCGTTGAGCGCAGGCAGCACGACGGACACCGTGCGTCCCTTCTTGGCGGCCTCGAGTTCGGCGACCGTCCAGTTCGGCCGGCTCCAGCTGCGTTCGGCCAGCCAGTCCGAGGTCACGTCGGGGCGCTCCGGTGCGGTCGTCATGCCAGTCCCCTCACTGTGCGCGTCGGCATGCGCACACCCTGGATCGCCGCGACCACTTCGAGCACGCGCCGAGTGGGTCCCACCTCGTGCACCCGGAACATCCGCACCCCCGCAGCCGCCGACAGGGCGGTCGCGGCCAGCGTGCCCTCCAGGCGCTCGGTCAGACCCACACCCAGAGTCTCCCCGATGAAGTCCTTGTTGCTCAGAGCCATCAGCACAGGCCACCCGGTATTAACAAGATCTTCCGCGTGGCGCAACAAAGCGAGTCCGTGGAAGGTGTTCTTGCCGAAATCGTGAGTCGGGTCGACCAGGATGCGGTCCCGCGCCACCCCGGCCGCGACGGCCCGTTCGGCGGCCGCGGTGACCTCGCCGATGACGTCGTCGACCACGCCGCTAACCGTGCGGCCGTAGCTGACCCGGAACGGGCGGGTCCGCGGTGCCGCCCCACCGGTGTGCGAGCACACCAGACCCGCACCGAATTCCGCGGCCACCTCAGGCAGCCCCGGGTCGGCGCCGCCCCAGGTGTCGTTGATCAGGTCGGCGCCTGCTGCGCACGCCTGCTTGGCCACTGCCGCCCGCCACGTGTCGATGCTGATCAGTTGCTGCGGGTACGCGCCACGCAGCCATTCGATGAACGGCACCACCCGAGCGGTCTCCTCGACGGCGCCCACCTCTTGACCGGGACCGGCCTTGACCCCGCCGACGTCGATGACGTCGGCGCCTTCCTCGATCGCGCTGTGCACCGCCACCTTGGCGGCGTCGTCGCCGAAGGTGGCGCCGCGGTCGTAGAACGAATCGGGCGTGCGGTTGACGATCGCCATGATCAGCGCGCGATCAGCTGCCACCGGCCTGCCGCAGAACGTTTGCACCTCTCAAGGGTGCCAGGCGTCTGGCGCGCCTTCCCGCCAGCAGACGCGGAATCGCGTTACCCGAGGCGCAAACATGCGATTTCGCGTCTGCTCACGCCAGAAGCGGCGCGGCCTACTTGCTCTTGGGCGCCTTGCCGGCCTTCACTTCCTCGGGGTACTCGCCGTAGAACTCTACATAGC
>JBAPQQ010000476.1:0-6819 GCA_049280695.1 Mycobacterium sp. | reverse complement strand
CCCCAGCACCGGCACCGTGATGGGCGGCAGCCCGGGAATGTTGACCACGGTCGACCCGACCACCGGGACCTGCGGCGCGCCCGGTGGCGGCGGTGGCGGCGCCGGCGGAATGCCGTTGCTGACGTTGACGGTGACGGTCGCGCCCGGCACCGTCTGACCGCTCGGCGTGGTGCCGACGACGGTGCCGTTGGGGGCGGTGCTGTTCACGGACGACGGCTGGTCGGCGACGCCGAACCCGGCGTCTCGCAACCGCTGCTTGGCGCTCTCGACCCCAAGCCCAGACACGCTGGGCACGCGCGACCCCGGTCCGCCGTCGACATACCGCGGATCGGTGGGCGGCAGCCTCACCTCACCGAAGTCGTTGGCGATCGGCTTCATCGCCGAGAACCACGTACGCGCCGGCTCGTTGCCGCCGTAGAGATTTCCAGAACCGCACTGGCGCAACGGGAATGAGCACAAGTCGCCCGGCTCGGCCGAGTCGTCGAAGATGTAGGCCGCGGCGGCGTAGTTGTTGGTGAAGCCGACAAACCCCGAAGACCTGTGCGCCTCGGTGGTTCCGGTCTTGCCCGACATCGGCAGGTCCCAGCCGACGGATCCGGCCGACGCGGCGGCGGTGCCGTTGCCCTGGTCGTCCTTGCTCATCGCGTTCGCCAGCGTGTTGGCCAGGCCCTCGGGCACCACCTGCTCGCAGCTTTCAGTGGTGATCGGCACCGGGTCGCCGTGGCGGTCGATGATCTCGGCGATGGGGCTGGGCGGGCACCACATGCCGCCGGACGCCAGCGTCGCCGCCACGTTGGACAGCTCGAGCGGGTTCAACTCGAGCGGGCCCAGCGTGAACGACCCGAGGTTCTGCCGTTTGACGAAGTCAGCGAGGCTTTCGTTGCTTTGCGGGTCATACGCGCGGGCGGTGCCGGGCTGAGCGTAGGACCGCAGCCCCAGCTTGACGGCCATGTCGACCGCGCGCGGCACGCCGATCAGCTGGATCAGCCGGGCGAAGGCGGTGTTCGGTGAGGTGGCGAGCGCCTCGGTCACGTTCATGGACCCGCGGTAGCCGCCGTCGTTCTGCACGCACCAGGTGTCCTTCGGGCAGCCGCGCGCGCCACCGGTCCCCATGCCCTTGGCCTCGAACCGCCCCGGCACTTCCAGTTGCGCGTTGATGCCCATGCCCATCTCCAGCGCCGCGGCGGTGGTGAAGATCTTGAAGATCGACCCTGCTCCGTCGCCGACCATCGTGAACGGCTGCGGCTGCATCGTCTCCCCGGCCTCCATGTTGAGGCCGTAGGTGCGGTTGCTGGCCATCGCCATCACCTGGTGGGAGTCTTTGCCCGGTTTGATGACGCTCATCACATCGGCGACGCCGTCGAGGGTGGGGCTGGCGATGCCGTCGATGGCCTGCTTGACCGAGTCCTGCACATGCGGATCCAGTGTGGTGCGGATCAGATAGCCGCCGCGGGCCACCTGCTCCTTGCTTATGCCGGCCCGCGCCAGGTAGTCCAGCACGTAGTCGCAGAAGAACGCGCGGTTGCCGCCCGCGATACACCCGCGGGGCAGCGCCTGAGGCTGCGGCAGGATTCCCAACGGCTCGGCCTTCGCTGCGCGCAGTGCTTCCGCCTGGGCCGGGAAGTTCTCGATCATCGTGTCCAGCACCAGGTTTCGGCGCTGCAGTGCACCGTCGGCATTGGTGTACGGGTCCAACGAAGTGGTGGACTGCACCATCCCGGCCAGCAGGGCGGCCTGTTGCCAGTTCAGCTGCGAGGCGTCGATGCCGAAGTACGTCTGCGCGGCGTCCTGCACCCCGAACGCGCCGTTGCCGAAGGACACCAGGTTCAGATACCGGGTGAGGATTTCGGGTTTGGAGAACGTCTTGTCCAGCGTGAGCGCCATCCGGATTTCGCGCAGCTTGCGCGCCGGGGTGGTCTCGACCGCGGCGCGCCGCTCGGCGTCGGTCTGCGCGGTGACCAGCAGCTGGTAGTTCTTCACATACTGCTGCTCGATGGTCGAGCCGCCGCGGGTCTCCGTGTCCCCGCCGACGTAGCCGGCCAATCCGGTGAGGGTGCCCTGCCAGTCCACGCCGTTGTGTTCGGTGAACCGCTTGTCCTCGATGGAGACGATCGCCAGCTTCATCGTGTCTGCGATTTGGTCGGTTGCCACCTCGAAGCGGCGTTGCGTGTACAGCCAGGCGATCGGGTTACCGGCCGCGTCGACCATCGTCGACACCAGAGGCACCTCTCCCTCCACCAGCTGCGCCGAGCCGTTGGCGACCACGTCGGACGCGCGGTTGGACAGCAGCCCGATCCCGCCGGCGAACGGGAAGAGCAGCGCCGCGGCCAACACACCGGCGAGAAGGCAGCACCAAGCCAGCTTGACGACCGTCGGTCCGGTCGGGGGGCGCTGCGGCATGAGTTACAGATTACTGATAACGCCCGACCGCTTACCTGGGCGGCGGCCTGACCCTTGGCTTTAGGGTGTTTGCGCTGCATAATTGGCATGCGCGTCAAGTTTTTGCTGGCGCGCGGGTGCTGCGCAGAGGAACAAAGGATACGCCGAAGGGGCTTGACGGCACGGTCGTCCCAAAAAAAGCGGAATCAAACTGTTGCGCAAACGATACCTGACCACCTAATTTGTACACACAGTGCGATCTAGGTAACAAAAACCTGCACAGTGTGGCGTAGGTCGCATCGATGAGATCGACGCCGGGCGCCGCCGTCACGACGGCCGGAACGAAGGGGACGGTTGTGTCAGGTACTCGGCCGGCAGCACGGAGAACGACGGGGGGAAGTTCAATGTCAGGTTCAGCGCAGGCAGCCGCCGCAGAAGCCCGCATCGCGTGGGTGTCGAAGGCGAGGTGCCGCTCCACGGATCCGGACGAACTCTTCGTTCGCGGCGCCGCACAGCGGAAGGCGGCCGTCATCTGCCGCCACTGCCCGGTCATCGTCGAGTGCGGCGCCGACGCTCTGGACAACCGGGTCGAGTTCGGGGTCTGGGGCGGAATGACCGAACGCCAACGGCGGGCACTTCTCAAGCAGCATCCCGAGGTGGTGTCCTGGGCGGACTTCTTCGCCGCTCAGCGCAAGCACCGCAGCGCGGTCTGAGATCAGGGGCCAAGCGGCCTGCTGGTCAGGGCCGCGCAGAGATTGAGCGGCCTGCTGGTCAGGGCCGCGCATGGGCTCGAGCCGCTTACGCCGCGTTCGTGGCGGTCAGCTGATCTGCGATCGCACGCAGCGCGTCGAGGTCTGACACGTCGAACGGCAGCGACGGTACCCCGACGATCGGGACGTGCGGCGTGGCGCCGGTAAACCTCGACAGCAGCCGCACCTCACGCTTGGCGGTCTGGGCCCGGTCGGCGTGGATGCGCAGTACCGCAGCCGCCAGCGAGTCGGGATTTTCGGCCTCCAGCTCTTCTGCGGCGTCGATCGCGCGTTCAAGGTGCAGCCCCGTCAGTGTCGGGTGGGTGCGGTTGAGGATCAGCCCGGCCAGCGGCATGGCTTCCTTCGACAGCCTGTCGACGAAGAACGAGGCCTCCCGCAGCGCGTCCGGCTCGGCTGCCGACACCACCACGAACTGAGTGCCGCGCCGCTTCAGCAGCGCATAAGTCCGGTCGGCCTTCTGCCGGAACCCGCCGAACGTCGAGTCCAGCGACTGAACGAAAGCCGCTGCGTCCGAGAGCATCTGGGAACCGAGGATCGTCGACATCGCCCGCATGGCCAGCCCGACCGCACCTGTCACCAGCCGCCCGATACCCCTGCCCGGCGCCAACAACAGTCGCCACAGCCTGCTATCCATAAAGCTGCCCAAGCGCTTCGGTGCGTCGAGGAAGTCCAGGGCGTTGCGTGACGGCGGCGTATCCACCACGACGAGATCCCATTTGTCCTGGGAGACAAGCTGTCCCAGCTTCTCCATCGCCATGTATTCCTGCGTGCCGGCCAGCGACGTGGCGACGGTCTGATAGAACTGGTTGTCCAGGATCGACTGCGCCCGATCGGATCCGGAGTACTCGACCACCATTTCGTCGAAGGTGCGGCGCATGTCGAGCATCATCGCGTGGAGTTCGCCCGTGACCTCAGGTGCCAACGGCACTCGCTGAGGCGAGTTGCCCAGGTCGGCAACGCCGAGGGCCTGAGCCAGCCGGCGGGCCGGGTCGATCGTCAAGACGACGACATTTCGGCCGTATTCGGCCGCGCGCAGGGCCATTGCCGCCGCAGTCGTGGTCTTGCCGACGCCGCCGGCGCCGCAGCAGACGATGACGCGGTTGGAGGTGTCCGCGAGGATCGACGCCATGTCCAGCGTCGGGGCAGTGGTGCTCATCGAACCCCCTGTCTGCAGAGCTCTTCCGCGAGCTCGTAGAGGCTGCCGAGGTCGACGCCGTCGGCGAGGTTGGGCGTTTCGAGGCGTGGCACGTTGATCTCGTCGAGTTGCTCGGCGGCCTCGGCGCGTGCCTTCAAGCGAGTGGCGTGCTCGATTGTCTCGGTGAGCAGTCCGGCGAAGTTGTCATCGTCGAGCTTCACCCCGACCCTCTCCAGGTCGGTGCGCACCGTGTCGGCGTCGATGTCACCCTCCGCTGCCTTGGCGAGGTCGTCCGGTTGCAGGTGGACCGGCAGCGTCCGGTTGACGATCACGCTTCCGACCGGCAGCTGCATGCTGTGCAGCTCGTCGATCGCCTCGACCGTCTCCTGCATCGGCAGCGCCTCCAGCAGCGTGACGATATGGATGGCCGTTTGGTCCGAGTGCAGCAGCCGCACGACCCCTTCGGCCTGGGAATGCACCGGACCGCCCTTGGCCAGGTCCGACACGGCCTTGGTGACGTCGAGGAACCGGGCGATCCGGCCCGTCGGCGGCGAGTCCACCACCACGGCGTCGTAGGCCGGCAGCCGCGCCTTGTCCGCGCGCACCACGGTTTCCTTGATCTTGCCGGTCAGCAACACGTCCCGCAGGCCGGGCGCGATCGTCGTCGCGAACTCGACGGCGCCGATGCGCCGCATCGCCCGCCCGGCCAGCCCGAGGTTGTAGAACATGTCGAGGTATTCCAGGAACGCCGCCTCGATGTCGATGGCCAGCGCATTGACCTGCCCGCCGCGCTCGGCGGTGGCGATCTTCACTTCCTGGTAGGGCAGCGGCGGCACGTCGAACAGCTGCGCGATGCCCTGGCGGCCTTCGACTTCCACGAGCAGCACCCTGCGCCCACCGGCGGCCATCGCCAACGCCAGCGACGCCGCGATCGTCGACTTCCCGGTGCCGCCTTTGCCGGTCACGAAATGTAGGCGGGCGTCACGCAGCCGTGTGGGCCAGCCGACCTCGGGTCCCGCCTCTCCTGTGGTTGCCACCTTCGCAGCCTAGCCAACAGCGAGTGCGCGACCGTTAGGGTTAGCCCATGAGCGAAGCTTGGGAGCGAATCATCGGCATGGAATGCGGCGACCGCACCTGCGGAGGCGCCGCATGAGCGAACCGAGCCGGTGGGAGTACGCGACCGTACCGCTGTTGACCCACGTGACCAAACAGATCCTGGATCAATGGGGCGACGACGGGTGGGAGCTCGTCGCGGTGCTGCCCGGACCCACGGGGGAGCAGCACGTCGCCTACATGAAACGGCCCAAGTGAGCGCGTCGAAGCGGTTGGCGGACTTGGGTATCGAGCTGCCGACGGTGGCCAAACCGCTGGCCGCGTACGTGCCGGCGGTCCGTACCGGGAACCTCGTCTACACGGCCGGCCAGCTGCCATTGGCCGATGGCAATCTAGTGCGCAGCGGAAAGGTGGGCGGCGAGGTCAGCGCCGAGGAGGGCCGGTCGCTGGCGCGGGTGTGCGCGCTGAATGCGCTCGCGGCCGTCGACGCGCTCGTCGGCATCGACGTCGTAACCCGCGTCGTCAAGGTCGTCGGCTTCGTCGCGTCGGCGCCGGGTTTCACCGGACAGCCCGGGGTGGTCAACGGCGCATCGGAGTTGTTCGGCGAAGTGTTCGGTGACGCCGGGGCGCACGCCCGGTCGGCGGTCGGGGTGTCGGAGCTGCCATTGGGTGCGCCGGTAGAGGTGGAAGTCGTCGTCGAGGTCGCGTGAGCGACGAATTGGCGGAGGTCGCGTGAGCGACGATTTGGCGGAGGTCGCGTGAGCGAGCATCCGGCCTACGGCGTGCTGCGCCCGGTGACGCCGGCGGCATCGGTGCTGCTCTGCGACAACCCTGGGCTGATGACGCTGGAGGGCACCAACACCTGGGTGTTGCGCGGGCCCGGCAGCGACGAGGTCGTGGTCGTCGACCCCGGGCCCGACGACGCCGAACACATCCGGCGCGTCGCAGAGCTGGGCAAGGTCGCGCTCGTGTTGATCAGCCACCGCCACGAGGACCACACTGGCGGCATCGACAAGATCGTCGATCTGACCGGCGCCGCCGTGCGCTCGGTGGGCAGCGGGTGGTTGCGCGGCCCGGGCGGTCCGCTGACGGACGGCGAGATGATCGACGTGGCGGGGCTGCGCATCAGAGTGATGGCGACGCCGGGACATACCGCCGACTCGCTGTCGTTCGTGCTCGACGACGCCGTGCTGACCGCCGACACGGTGCTGGGTCGCGGCACCACCGTCATCGACAGCGCCGACGGCAGCCTCGGCGAGTACATGGAGTCGCTGCGGCGGCTGCGGGGCCTCGGCGACCTCGTGGTGCTTCCCGGCCACGGCCCGGAGCTGGCGGATGTGGCGCGGGTCGCCGACTTCTACCTGGCGCATCGCGAGGAGCGGTTGAACCAGGTGCGCCAGGCGCTCGCATCGCTCGGCGACGACGCGACCGTGCGACAGATCGTCGAGCACGTCTACACCGACGTCGACGAAGCATTGTGGG
>JBAPQQ010000475.1:0-11205 GCA_049280695.1 Mycobacterium sp. | reverse complement strand
GTTCCTCAGCAGGCCAAAGCGCGTTACGCCGCAGCGGTGCTTATCGAGTTGCACCGCACCATCAACGGCGAGGTTCGAATCGCTGACGAGGAGGATCTTTCCCTCCTCGCAAACGTGCTTGCCGTCGGAAGCACCCTAGTGGAGGCCGGCGAAGTCTTCGTGGACCTGATTTTCGAAGAACGGCCGTCCCACGCCAACTGGCATCAGTTCATGGCGAAGGCAGCCGCACTGAACTTGGTGTCCGAAGAGGAAGCTCGGATCAACCCGCCCGCGCGGGGCACGATCCGGGCGATCGGCAACGAATTCTGCACCCAACTCGACACCCCCTACGAGGACCCGACACTCGACATCAGCGAGGTCGCCGCGATCATCGATCCCCAGAACTGGATCGGCTGCTGCCCGTACTGGAAGACCGTGAAAGAAGTGCTCACCCCCGCCAACCCTGCGGGTTGGACTCGCATCTACGAAGTCGTACACGCCAAGACGGATCTGGCCGATGTCGAGCTGACGACACCTCTGATCTACCGGAACCACGACGTCGGCGGCGGCGTAGTGGTCAACTTCGACCTCGACACCGACCTGCGAGGCACCAAGCACGACGACTTCGTATGCGCCGACAGCGGATACATCTGGGCGACGCCGCTGAAGAAGGGGGACACCCCGTCCGGCGTGCGTGTGCACACCCGCAAGGTCGCCCGCATTCAGGGCCTGGGCGTGGCCGCCCTCGCCATGTACGCGTACGCGATGGGGTGGTCAACCGTAGGTGAGAACCTGATCCTCGGCTGCGCGAAGACTCCGCCGAAGAACAGCAAGCCCTTCAAGGCCACGGCGCCGGCCAAGGCCACCACCCCCAACCTCGCACCGAAAATCCCGCCGATACCCAATCTCGGCGAACGCGAACGCAAACAGTTCGTCGACAAGGTCGTCGCGGCCCTGACCACAGCGGTCGACGACAGGTCCACCAAGACGCGCGAGCTCGTTCAGAACTGGGTCGACGGCAAGCTCATGCCCACCGACGTCATCGGTGCCAGCAGCGAAGCCGGGACCGACCTCGCACGCACCCATGCGAAGCTGCATCACGCGGCGGGCCAGGCCCTTCCGGCACCGGCCAAACCCCCGGCGACCGCGGTGAAGAAAGCAGCGAAGAAAGCGGCAGCCAAAAAGGTGGTCCCGCCGAAGAAGGTCTTGCCCAATAAGCCGAAGCCGCCGAAGCCGAAGGGGAACGACAAATGACCGATGCGAAGACCTACATCGGGCTGTTCGCGGCGACCGTGCGGCGGATGATCGCGCAGTCCGGCGAAGTGGCAAAGCAGGCGGCTCCGGCGATCTCCAAGGGCCAATACACCGCCGACGCGTGGACGAAATCGGCGATACAGCTGATGGACATCACGGCGCTGGGTGTGGTCGAGATGGCCGAGAACGCGCTGGCCGGTCCTGGCGCACCGAGTGCTCCACTGATCGTGAAATCCGACCCGTTCCCCGCCTCCCCGGCGCCCGATGCCACTACGACGCGGATGCTGTCGTTCACGACCAAGCTGGCTCGCGCGGGCACCATCGACTACCTCCCCGACGGCAAGGTCGCTTTCGTGTTACCGAAGGGCACCGACGAGACCAAGTACCCACCCGGCGCCCTGCCTGACGGCGCCGGGGAGTTCCGGTTCAAGGTCGACAGATCCGATCTGCCCGGCGGGCTTTATACCGGCGAGGTGACCGTGAAACCGGTGCAGGGCAACCCGAACGGCGAGACGGTGGCCGTCTACATCGAGTTGTGAGGCGCCGGGCGGGCGCATCGGTACTCGGATGAAGCGGCGCGGCGGAAAGGTCGCCATTCTCGGCGGCGGCATGGCAGGGCTCAGCGCCGCCTGGCGGCTCAGCGAACCCGGTTGGCGCGACCGCTTCGAGTCGATCACCGTCTACCAGCGGGGGTGGCGCCTCGGCGGCAAGGGGGCCTCCAGCCGCGGCGACAACGGCCGGATCGAAGAGCATGGCCTGCACATCTGGCTGGGCTGCTACGAGAACGCGTTCGCGTTGCTGCGCGAGTGCTACGCGGAGCTCGACCGGGCCAACACCGACCCGTCGACGCCGATCAGGACCTGGGACGAGGCGATGATCCCGGCGGACAACCTCGGGCTGGCGGAGCAGTGGGGAACCGACTGGCTCACCTGGCTGGGCACCTTCTCCCGCAACGACATGCTGCCTGGCGACCCGCGAAGCACCGGGCGGGAAATGAGCGTGATTGCATTCGTCGAGCGCGCCATCCAACTGGTCGTCGACTTCGCCGACTCCCAGCGAAACGCAAGCCCCACCGGGTTGGCCATGACGGCCTCTCCCGACGCGGCGCCCGCGCAGCAGTCACAACCGATGGACACAGTCCAACGTGCATTGATCGCCGCGCTGCTTTCCGTGGCCGAACCTGAAGCGGCGCAACGCAAGCCGACAGAATACCTCGATGCGGCGCTCGAGGCCGTTCGCGCTACCCTTGACTACGAGCGCGATCCGGCTCAACGGCGACCCTGGTTGATGATCTCGTTCGTCACCGCGGCGATCCGCGGGATTTTCGCCGACAACATCGTCACGGACCCACGGGGAATGCGGGCCATCAACGACGAGGACTTCAGCGAGTGGATCGTCCGCCACGGTGGCCATCCCGACGTCCCAGAGTTCCCGTTGGTGCGCGGCCTGTACGACCTGGTGTTCGGTTACGAGGACGCCGATCCGGACCGGCCCGCGTTCGGCGCCGGCCTGATGCTGTTCTTGATCGGCCTCGTGTTGTTCGAGTACAAGGGCGCCATCTTCTGGAAGATGACGGCGGGGATGGGCGACACCGTGATCGCCCCGCTATACCAGGCGTTGCGGCGGCGCGGCGTCGATTTCGAATTCTTCCATCGCGTCGACGCGCTGCACATCGACGACAGGCGTCGGGGCATCGATGCCATCACGATGACACGGCAGGCGAGCCTCGCCGAGGGCATCGACCACTACGAGCCCCTGACCACCGTTCGAGACCTGCCCGTCTTCCCGGCGACGCCGCTGGCTGGTCAACTCACCAGCTGTGCAGCCGACTGGGACTCACTCGAAACCTATTGGGCCGCTTCCGATGCCGGCGATACTTATGTCATGCGCCGCGGTATCGACTTCGACCACGTGGTCCTTGCGGTGTCGTTGGGCATGGTCGACGTCGTCGCCCGTGAGCTGGTCGAGGATCGACCTGAGTGGCAGGACATGACCAAACGCATTCGGACAGTCGCCACCCAGGCGTTCCAGATCTGGCTGGATCCCGACGAGCCTACACTCGGATGGCCTGAGCCGGGCGTCACGATCAGCGCGTACAAGCGTCCGTTCGAGACATGGGCGTCGATGCCGCAGACGCTGTGGGCTGAAGACTGGCCCGATGACGACCGGCCTCGCACTGTCGCGTACTTCTGCGGCAGCCTCGAGGCGCCCTGGCCCACCACGGAGACGGGCGCCGACTACGCCCGTCGCCACGACCAGCGCGTCCGCGCTGAGGCCGCGAACTACGTCGATCGCCATCTTGCGATGTACTTCCCAAACGCTTTCAGCGAGGCAGGTTTCGACTGGAAGTTGCTGAAGGGTGCCGACGGGCGCCGCGGTGTTTCAGCGCTGGCCACACAGCACGTCAGCGTGAACGTCGATCCGTCCGACCGCTACGTTCAGTCAATCCCCGGAACGGACAAGTACCGCCTGCGCCCGGACGAAAGCGGCTACGATAACCTCGTTTTGGCCGGCGACTGGACAGATTCCGGGATCAACGCGGGCTGCATCGAATCGGCGGTGATGTCCGGTTTGCAGGCAGGAAACGCCTTGCTCGGCCGAAGCCGCTTTTACCGGGTACGAGGTTTTTACCTGCCCTGACACCAACGGGCTCAATTCCGCCATGCAACGTCGCGGCGGCGGTGCATGCTTAGGAACAGCCACAACATCCCGAGGAATCCATGCGGAAACCGTTCGTCTCGTACGCCCACGAAGACAAGCCAGAGGTCGACGACCTCGTCGAACAACTCCGTGCGCTCGGTTATGAAATGTGGACGGATTCGCCGCTTCCCGGTGGCCAAGCCTGGTGGGACCGAATCATTCGCCGCATCGCCGAATGCGACGTGTTCGTCGTCATCGTGTCCCGTCATCTGCTGAGCTCCGTCACCTGCAGACGTGAGTTGCAATGGGCTGCCGCGCTGGACAAGCCGGTGCTGTCCATCGCCATAGAACAGCTGCCGAAGGAGCTTCCCCCGAGCCTTGCGGCGCGCCAGATGATCGAGTATTTCGAGCCAGGCCCAGACGCCGCCGTCGCCATCGCCGGCAGCCTCGCCGCGCTGCCGTCGGCGCCGTCACCCGGGCATTGGCCAGAACCCCCGCCCGCTCCACGGGCACCGGACGAAGAACCCGTGGCGGCAGCGGAATGGAACGCGAGGCTGGAGTCGGCCGTCACTCCTACCCATCGACGCAAAATCGACGAACTTCTCGACGGCGCAGTCAGTGCGATCAACCGCGGTGACCGCGCGACCGCGGACGCTCTCGCGAATCGCGTCCTGGTGGTCGACCGCGGCAACTTCGAGGCCGAGGAACTGCTCGCCGCGCCCGCCGGCAGTGGCGAGATCCGGCGGATGACCATGTTATTCGCGGATCTGGTGGATTCGACCAGTTTGTCCATGCGAGTGGACCCGGAGATCTACCGCACCGTCGTCGGCCGGTACCGCGACGAGGTTCAGGAAGCGGTCGAGCACTATGACGGTCACGTGATGTCGATCAAGGGCGACGGGCTGTTCGCGGTGTTCGGATATCCACACGCCCACGAAGATGACGTGCGGCGCGCCGTCGAAGCGGGGCTAGACATCACAAAGACCGTGTCCAGACTGAGCGAGCGAGTACGAAAGCGGTTCGGTTTCGACATCATGGTCCGCGTTGGGGTACATCGCGGTGTGGCCTACCTGGACACCCGGCAGGACGACGTGTACGGCGCTGCCGCCAACCTGGCCGCGCGCATGTGCAGCCTTGCGGAGCCCGGTTCCGTCGCCGTCTCGGACGCCGTCAAACAGCTCATCGACGACAAGTTCGAACTCACGGCACGCGAACCGAAACTCGTCAAAGGCATGGCAGAGCCGGTCGTTCACTATCTCGTGGTCGGCGAGCGGGACGTGAGCCCCGCACCCTTACAGCCATTGGTCGGCAGGCAATCCGAGATCGCGTACCTCGAAGAAAGCTGGGATCGCGCACGGCACGGCATACTGGACCTTCCCGGGGTGGCGTTCCGGGGTGAAGCGGGAATCGGCAAGAGCCGACTGGCGTGGGCGGCCATGGACATGGCGGAGCGATCCCATGCCGTCGTTCTGACCTTGAACGGCTCGCCGCTTCATACCCGCGTCGGAATGCATCCGATCCGGCGATTGCTCGAGCGGCGCTGCGGCATCATCCGCGAATCGGACAATTCGGAGCGTCTGCGTCGTCTTGAGCGAGAAATCAAAGAACGGTCGTTGGACGCGGCCGCCATGGTCCCGCTGTTGGCGCCGGTCCTCGGCATTCCGCCGGAAAGCGGCTATCGCGCGGTCCCCGCTGAAGGGCGCAAGCTCCTCGACCAGATCACGACCGCGGCGCATGACTATCTCGTGGCATGTGCGCAGCAGGAACCCGCGCTGTTGGTGGTGGAAGACATGCACTGGTTCGACGAAGACAGCATTGCGACCGTGACTGCGCTGCTGGACGAGAAGCGGGGATCCTTTCTCGTCGTCATGACCGGACGCGAGGCGTCCTCGCTGCCGGACAGCTCTCGGGCGCGGACGTTCGAACTTCAGCCGCTGACCGATCAAGAGGCGGACGAGCTGATCCTCGCGCTGGCCCCGGACATGGACCCGCAGGCTCGCGGCGCCGTCCGTCGTCGCTGTGACGGTGTGCCGCTCTTCATCGAGCAGGTCGTCGAGAAGCTCGAACAAGACCCGACCGAGCATCCGGCAGACGCGGAGGTACCGGACACCCTGTATGAAACGCTGTTTGCCCGGCTTCGGTCCAGCGACAGGAGCGTTCTTGTCGTCGAGGCCGCCGCGGCCATCGGAAGGACCGTCGACCGCCGGCTGCTGCTGATTGTCGTCGACCCGAGCGTGCATGACGACGTCGATCAGATCGTCGACGACCTGGTCTGCAGCCGCGTGCTCGAACCAGCAGGCCACGACCTGTGGCGTTTCCGCCATGAGCTCCTGCGGGAAGTCGCCGCGGAGTTACCGCCGCCAACGCGGAGGCGCGAACTCCATGGCCGTGTCGCCGACGCCCTGGTGGCCGCGGCGGCCGACGGCAACCCCGATTGGTCGGTCGTCGCCACTCACTACGAGCGCGCCGGGCGCCACGCCGAGGCGGCGAAATCCTACGAGCAAGCGTCGGCCGCTGCCCGACAGCGAGGCGCTCTCGTCGAAGCCCGGACCTATCTGGCACAGGGTATTTCGCAGATCGAGCTCGCACCGGATGGCGCCGAGCGGGACCAACTGGAAGTCTCGCTGCGGTTGAGCCGCGGCTTTCTAGCATCCGCGGCGGAAGGTATGTCCAGCGCCGACGCAGCTGCCGACTTCGAACGATGCGCACTGCTATCCGGAGGCGACCTGCAACAGGATCAGTCCATCGCGACGTTCGTCGCACTTTTTGGCTATTACGCGCTGCGTGCCGACCTTGGTCGGGTAGAGCAGCTACTCGGATACCTCGATGAGCTGCGCACCCACCTCAGCCCAGAACAGCGGGAGTGGTTTCAGCCCTTCAGCGACGCCGCCTATGGGATGTTGGCCTGGTACCGCGGCGATTTTGGCACGGCGCTGCATGAGTTGGAGGTGGCGTCGCTGTCGCGCAGCGAAGAGGGTGCGCGGGAAACCGCAGCCGTGTGGTACATGCCCAATGAGGCCACCGCATCGATCTACACCCATTTGGCGCTGGCCCGCTACATGATCGGCGACCTGGCGCGTGCAGAAGCCGAGTTGGCGCGGACCGAGCAGCGGTGCCGAACACTGGACTTTCCCCAAGGCGCATTCAGCCAGGCCTACGGGCGGCAGATGGAGGTGCTGATCCGCACCGAAGCCGGCCAGCTTGACCGCGCCAAAGAGGTCGCGATCGCCCTGGGCGCAGACGCAGAGCGGCACGGTCTCAACTCGTGGACGATGATCGCCGCCGCGCAGCAGGCCACCATCGATGCGATGTCGTCTCTGGCGAATGGTGTGGCGGATCCGACGACAGTTCAATCGCACATCGCGACAATGACCATGTTCGTCGACGCCTGGCGCGCCCTCGAGGTGAAATCATTGATCACGGCTTACGACGCCGTAGTCGCTCGGCTATTAATTGCAGTCGGCCAACTCACGGAGGCACGCCAACGCGTCGACACCGCCTTGGATCTCGCCAAGGACACCGGAATGTCGTTCTATGACGCAGAGTTGCTGCGCATCCGCGCAGACACCCGCGAGGACGACGAAGAACGGCGTGCCGACCTGCGCGCCGCGATGGAGTTGGCCCGCAAGCAGGGTGCAGTCATCTTCGAATTACGCACTGCCGCAGAGTATTTCGAACTGTACCACGACCCAAAACCGTTAGCTGAAGCGATAGACAGATTTCCACAGGACAGCACTTGGCCAGAGCTTTCTCGTGCCTTAACCGTTCTTGACGCGTAGGTCGCGCGTGACCGCGCTCCGGGCCGCCAGCTGGTCGTCGGGCGGATAGTCGACGCCCACCAGGGTGAGGCCGCGCGCGGGCGCAGCCGCGAACCCGCTCGACCGGCGGGTTTCGTCCAACAGGTTCGCGCACCACTCGACCGTGCGCCTGCCGTCGCCGACCGCCAGCAGTGCGCCGACCAGGGAGCGCACCATCGACCAGCAGAACGCGTCTGCGCTGACGCGGGCGACGACGAGGTCGCCGTCGCGGTCCCAGTCGACGCGCTGAAGATCCCTGATCGTGGTGGCGCCCGGCCGCCGCCGGCAGAACGCCGCGAAATCACGAAGCCCGAGAAGGGGCTTCGACGCTGCCGCCATCGCGTCGACGTCCAGCGGACGCGGCCACGCGGTCACATATCGTGACAGTTGCGGCTCGACACCATAGGGCGCCGTCGACAACCGGTACTCGTAATGGCGGCGCAGCGCCGAGAACCGTGCGTCGAATCCGCGAGGTGCGCGGGTGATTTGGCGAACCCGGATGTCTACCGGCAGGAAGCTGGCCAGGCGGCGCACCAATGGCAGGAACTCGGGGTCAGCAGCTTTCGGCTTGCGCGGCCGGGCATGCGCGAGTGCACTGGCCGGCACGTCGACATGCGCCACCTGCCCGGTGGCGTGTACGCCCGCGTCGGTACGGCCGGCACCGAACACGCGCACGGGTGTGCGGAATACGGTCGACAGCGCCTCGTCAAGCACGCCGGCGATGGTGCGGTGGTGCCCTTGCGCCGCCCAGCCAGCGAATTCTGTTCCGTCATAGGCGATGTCGAGGCGGAGACGAACGAGCCCGCCATCAATTGCGATGGCGGGCTCGTCATGCATCTGCCTGTGGTGTTCCTCGCGTCCGCGACCGCTAGGACTCGTCTTCGGCGGTCTGAGCCTCCTCGATCGCCGCGTCTTCGGCCTTCACATCTTCGACCGTCACCTCCGGCCCGACCGCGGCCTCCGGCTCGACTGCCGCCTGCGGCGCGGCCGCGGCGGCCACCGGAGCAGCCTTCTTGGCAGCCTGTGACGCCGCGGATCGCCTCGCCCGGTTCGCCACCTGGGTTGCTTCAGCGGTGACCGTCTTCTCCCGCACCAGTTCGATCACTGCCATCGGAGCGTTGTCGCCCTGCCGCGGCTCGACCTTGATGATGCGGGTGTAGCCGCCTGCGCGGTCGGCGTAGAACGGCCCGATCTCCGCGAACAGGGTGTGCACCACGTCCTTGTCGCGGATCTTCTTGAGCACCTCACGCCGGTTGTGCAGCGTGCCCTTCTTGGCGTGGGTGATCAGCTTCTCGGCGTACGGCCGCAGCGCCCGGGCCTTCGTCTCGGTCGTCTTGATCCGGCCATGCTCGAACAGCGACGTGGCCAGGTTCGCCAGCAACGCCTTCTGGTGCGAGGACGACCCGCCGAGGCGAGGGCCCTTGGTGGGCTTGGGCATTGGTCAATCTCCTTGCGTGCTTACAGCTGCTCGGTCTCGGCGTAGTCCTGGTCGGCGTCGAAGTCGTACGACGACGAGTCGCCGTGCCAGGTGCCGGTGGCGGCGTCGTAACCGGCCACCTCGGAGGGGTCGAAGCCGGCTGGGCTGTCCTTGAGCGCCAGGCCGAGCTGGTGCAGCTTGACCTTGACCTCGTCGATGGACTTCTGGCCGAAGTTGCGAATGTCCAGCAGGTCGGACTCCGTGCGGCCGACGAGCTCGCCGACCGTGTGAATGCCTTCGCGCTTGAGGCAGTTGTACGACCGGACCGTAAGGTCCAGGTCGTCGATCGGCAGCGCGAACGAGGCGATGTGGTCTGCCTCGGCCGGCGACGGGCCGATCTCGATGCCTTCCGCCTCGACGTTGAGTTCCCTTGCCAGGCCGAACAATTCGACCAGGGTCTTGCCCGCCGACGCCAGCGCGTCACGGGGGCTGATCGAGTTCTTGGTCTCGACGTCGAGGATCAGCTTGTCGAAGTCGGTGCGCTGCTCGACGCGGGTGGCCTCCACCTTGTAGGTGACCTTGAGCACCGGGCTGTAGATGGAATCGACCGGAATACGGCCGATCTCGGCGCCGGACGCCTTGTTCTGCACGGCCGGCACGTAGCCACGGCCGCGCTCGACGACGAGTTCCACTTCGAGCTTGCCCTTGTCGTTGAGCGTCGCGATGTGCATGTCGGGGTTGTGCACGGTCACGTCCGCGGGCGGCACGATGTCACCGGCGGTGACGGCACCCGGGCCCTGCTTGCGCAGGTACATCGTGACGGGCTCGTCCTCGTCCGACGACACCACCAGCCCCTTGAGGTTGAGGATGATGTCGGTGACGTCTTCCTTGACGCCGGGCACGGTGGTGAACTCGTGCAGCACGCCGTCGATGCGGATGCTGGTGACCGCGGCGCCGGGAATCGACGACAGCAGCGTGCGGCGCAACGAATTACCGAGCGTGTAGCCGAAACCCGGCTCCAGCGGCTCGATGATGAATCGGGACCGGTCGTCGGCGATGACCTCTTCGCCCAGTGTGGGTCGCTGAGAAATCAGCATGTGTTCTTCTTCCTTTCGACGTCCGCTATATGACGTCTCTCGGGGGTTCTCGGGGGCGGCGCCCCCGAGGGGTCTTTACTTCGAGTAGAACTCGACGATGAGCTGCTCGGAGAGTGGCACATCGATCTGCGCGCGCTCCGGCAGCTGATGCACGAGGATGCGCTGCCGCTCGCCGACCACCTGAAGCCAGCCGGGGATCAGACGATCGCCTGCGGTCTCCCGTGCGATCTGGAACGGCACCGTGTTGAGCGACGTGTCGCGCACGTCGACGATGTCGTACTGCGCCACCCGATAGCTGGGCACGTCGACCTTCACACCGTTGACGGTGAAGTGGCCGTGGCTGACCAGCTGGCGCGCCATCCGCCGGGTGCGTGCCAGGCCGGCGCGGTACACGACGTTGTCCAACCGGCTCTCCAGAATGCGGAGCAGTTCCTCACCGGTCTTGCCCGACGCGCGGTTCGCCTCCTCGTAGTAGCGCCGGAATTGTTTTTCCATGACGCCGTAGGTGAATCGCGCCTTCTGCTTCTCCTGCAGCTGCTGGCGGTACTCGCTGTCTTTGATCCGCGCGCGGCCATGTTGACCGGGCGGGTAGGGACGCTTCTCGAACGACTGGTCACCACCAACGAGGTCGGTACCGAGGCGGCGCGACTTGCGGGTGACGGGTCCGGTGTAACGAGCCATCTTGTCCTTCTCCTCTTAGACCCGGCGGCGCTTCGGCGGACGGCAGCCGTTGTGCGGCTGCGGGGTGACGTCGGCGATCGCACCGACCTCGAGGCCGGCGGCCTGCAGGGAGCGGATTGCCGTCTCGCGCCCCGAGCCCGGGCCCTTCACGAAGACGTCGACCTTCTTGACGCCATGCTCTTGCGCCTTGCGGGCGGCGTTCTCGGCGGCCAACTGCGCAGCGAAGGGGGTCGACTTGCGGGAGCCCTTGAAGCCGACGTGGCCAGACGACGCCCACGCGATCACGTTCCCCTGCGGGTCGGTGATCGTGACGATGGTGTTGTTGAACGTGCTCTTGATG
>JBAPQQ010000474.1:0-5222 GCA_049280695.1 Mycobacterium sp. | reverse complement strand
CGAGACGGCAGTTTGAGCTTCTCCGGCGTCGGAAATCAGGAGACGATCGAGTGCAACGACAGCGTCGTGAGCGTCAGCGGCATGTCCAAAACCGTTGTGCTGATTGGTCATTGCGCGAAGGTCATGGTGTCCGGCGTGAAGAACGTCGTCACCGTCGACACATCGGACACGATCAGTGCGTCCGGCTTCGAAAACCAGGTCACCTATCACTCCGGCTCGCCGACGATCCAGAATGCCGGCAGCGACAACCTCGTCCAGCAGGACTAGCCCCTCAGCGCTTCGACACCCGCCGGGTTGACCTGCAGCGCGTCGGCACTCAGGATGTCGTAGAACAGCCCGATGACCTTGAGACCTCGCTCTTTCCGGGCCGCCACAACCAGTGGATGGCCAGCGAGGGTTTCGACCTGCACGGCGATATTCACCATGCTCAATTGGTCGACGGTGCCGAAGCCTGCGGCGGCGGCCGACCGGGCAACCGGATGGGTGCCGTCGTCGAACGCGGCGAGCGTGGGTTGTGCGTGCGCAAGCCAGTTCCGAAGCGACTCGTCCCCGCCGCCGCCATTCTGTCGGCGCTGCGGCACAAGGGCATTCATGGCACTGCAACTGGAGTGGCCGCAGACCACGATCGATGAGATCTCCAGCTTCTCGACGGCGAACGCGATCGCGGCTTCGATCGACGGGTCCTTGCGGCCTTGCGGAACCAGGTTCCCCACGTTGCGGACGGTGAACAGGTCACCGGGTCCGCTGCTGGTGATGATGTTGGGCACGATCCGCGAGTCCGTGCATGTGATGAACAGCGTCTCAGGTTGCTGCGCATGAGCCAGTGGCTCCAAATGCGGACGCAGATAAGCAGCCGTGCGACGGTGATACAGCGCCAGTCCCTTGAGCACCGCGCTGTCGTGGCCGTTGCTGTTGCGGCTGTTTCCGTTGTGCCCGTTGACGTTCGGGACCTGCCATGAACTCCAGGGGGCGACGCCCGATCGTTTGTCCAACGTGACGAATCCCCGGGACGGCGGACCGGTTACCGCGTCCTTGATGTCGACGGCACCGACGTCATGTACCGCTACGGCGCCGCCGGATGCCCGGTGCCGCTGCTGCCATTCGTCGATCGCCTCGTACACCGCGCGATCGATGAAATCGACCGACAACTCGACCGTGACCACGGTCCCCGCCGGAATCCTCGCGAGCACACCCGTCAGGCGGGGAAGAGACAGAAAGCTGCACGATCCGTCGACAACCACCCGCCACGCGTCGTCGCCGTCGGGCTCGGCATGGATCCGGGCCCGCACCACGCGCCATACCGTCAGCATTATCGCGAGGGCGAGCCCGATCAGCACTCCCTGCAGCAGGTTGACGAATATCACGCCGACGACGGTGATGACGTACACCGCCAAATCTCCCGTGCGCATGGCGGTTTCGATGTGCGCGCGCTTGACCAGCTGCACCCCGATGACGACGAGCAGGCCCGCCAGCGCCGCCACCGGGATCTGCTCCACCACGCCGACGAACGGCAGGGCGAACAACAGAACCCAGAGCCCGTGCAGGATCGCCGACGCGCGAGTTCTGGCTCCCGCGCTGACATTCGTCGAGCTGCGCACGATCACACCGGTGATCGGCAGGCCACCGATCGTTCCGGACACGACGTTGGCCGCGCCCTGTCCGATCATTTCGCGGTTGAAGTCCGTGCGCGTGCCGCCGTGCATGCGGTCCACCGACACCGCGGACAGCAAGCTCTCGACGCTGGCTATCAGGAACAGCGTCAGGACCCCCATGGCAACGGCGCCCCACTTTCCGTCAGGCAGGCCCGGCAGCGAAAGCGCGTCGATCAGGGATCCGTCGATCTTGATGCGCTCCACGTCGAGGGCGAACACCATCGAGATGACCGTCGCCGCGACGATGGCGACCAGCGGCCCCGGGACTTTTCCGAGCCAGCCCGGTACCCGCCGCCACACGACGAGCGTGCCGATCACCAACACCCCGAGGAACAGGCCGCCGCGGTGCGCGTCGAGGAGCTGAGCCGGGAGCCCGACCACGTTGCTCCACGCAGATGTATGCGAGTCGCCGCCCAGCAGAACGTGGATCTGCTGCAGCGCGATCGTGATACCGATGCCGGCCAACATCGCGTGCACGACCACCGGCGAGATCGCCAGAGCGGCTCGTGCGAGGCGGCTGAGCCCGAAGAGTATTTGCAGCACGCCGGCTGCGACGGTGATGGCGCACGTCACCGCCCAGCCGAGCTCGGCGATCAGCCCGGCCACGACGACGGTGAGGCCGGCAGCGGGACCGCTGACCTGTAGCGGCGAACCGCCCAGCGCACCCGCGACGAGTCCGCCGACGATAGCGGCGATGATGCCGGCGAGTACCGGCGCATCGGAGGCGATCGCGATGCCGATCGACAGCGGAAGCGCAACGAGGAAAACGACCAGCGACGCGGGCACGTCGTACCGCAGAATCGGTCGCAGCCAGTCGGCACGGTTCGCCGTAGCCTTATTGCCGACTTCTCGCTGCGCCGGCGGATCCAATAGCTGAATGGGTCGCTCCCCTCGGGCGTATTCATCGGGTAACGCGCCATTGCGTCGGGCCGTCGTTTAGCCAACGTATTGACCGCAAGGAATGGGCGTCAAGCAGTACCGCCGGACGCATAGAGAACACAAATAAACCGTATATCTGTCGCAGCGATTCGATCTGTTGTGACGGCCCCCACACAATGGCGATCCGCATAGCACGCGAGCAGGCTTTCTAGGAGAAATATATGAGTTACGTGACAGCAACATATGCGATGTGGACTATGGAAGCATGACGACGCTGTCTGTGCCGACTGCCCAACCTCACCGTCAACCGATCCTGGGGCAGCTTCCCCGCATCCACCGCGCCGACGGATCGGCGATACGCGTGCTGCTGGTCGACGACGAGCCGGCGTTGACGAATCTGGTCAAGATGGCGCTGCACTACGAAGGGTGGATCGTCGACGTCGCGCACGACGGGCACGAAGCGGTCAGCAAATTCGAGGAGACCGATCCCGACGTGCTGGTCCTCGACATCATGCTGCCCGATATCGACGGGATGGAGATCCTGCAGCGGATCCGCGAGGCGGAGACCTACACACCCATCCTGTTTCTCACCGCGCGCGACTCGGTGATGGACCGGGTTACCGGCCTCACCGCGGGCGCCGACGACTACATGACCAAGCCGTTCAGCCTGGAGGAACTCGTCGCTCGCCTGCGCGGCCTGATCCGCCGGTCGAACGTCACGGAGGCACCCAAGGACGAGGTGCTCAAGGTCGGCGACCTGGTTCTCGACGGGGCCAGCCGCGAAGTCACCCGCGCCGGTGAGCCGATCTCACTCAGCACAACCGAATTCGAACTGCTGCGTTACCTGATGCGCAACCCGAAACGTGCGCTGAGCAGGACGGAGATCCTGGATCACGTCTGGAACTACAACTTCGGCGGCCGGGCGAGCATCGTCGACCTCTATGTCTCGTACCTGCGGAAGAAGATCGATGCCGGCCGAGAGCCGATGATTCACACCGTGCGCGGCGTCGGATACATGCTGCGGCCACCGCGATGACCCGCCTGCGAGCCCCCCGCAGGTGGTGGCCGCAGTCGTTGCGCAGGCAGTTGATACTCGGGGTGACGGCGGTGGTGACCGTCGTGCTCTTGGCGGTCGGCGGGGCCTCGGTGCTGATTTTGCGCACGTACGTGATGAGCATGATCGACTCGGAAGTATCGCGATCGCTGACCGCAGCCAGTCAATCCTTCGAACACGACGGCAAAGTCGTCGGTCAGATGCAAGGCAGCGTGCTGGCGGTGATGCGCGACGACGCGGTGGTGCAGGCAGAGATGTTCTCCGGTGACGAGCCGGCGCCCGCACCTCCCGCCGTGGTCCGCGACATCCAGGCACGGTCGTGGACCGCCGGCCCGCCGGAGACCGTGCGGCTGGGAGACGCCAACAACTACCGGATGCAGAGCCGGGCGTTGCCCGACGGCACCGTGATCGTGTCGGGAGTATCGCTCGAACTCGTGAGGGCGACCATCGCCCAGAAGACCATGATCACCGGCGGACTCATCGCGATCGCGTTGATGGTCACCGCCGGCGGGACATTTCTTGTGGTGCGATATGCGCTTCTGCCGTTACACCGGGTGGCGACGACGGCGGCACAGGCGGCGAACTTGACGCTCGACGACGACCCGAGGATCACCGCGCGGGTGCGGGTGGACGAGACGCATCCGGACAACGAGGTCGGCGTGGTAGGCAAGGCGCTCAACCGGCTGCTGTCCAACGTGGATTCCGCTCTGGCGCAACGGGCTGAGTCAGACCGCAGGATGCGCCGATTCCTCGCCGACGCGAGCCACGAGTTGCGCACACCGCTGGCCGCGATCCAGGGCTATGCCGAGCTGACCCGGCAGGACAGCGAAGCACTGCCCCCGACCACCGAGTACGCCCTGGCGCGCATCGAGTCCGAAGCCGTGCGGATGGGCTCGCTGGTGAGCGAGTTGCTCCTGCTGTCGCGCCTCGACGAGGGCCAGGACCTGGACACCGACATCGTCGACCTCGTCGACGTCATCGTCGACGCCGTCAACGACGCCACGGTGTCCGGGCCGGACCACAGCTGGGTCACGGACCTACCCGATGAACCGGTGTGGGTTCAGGGTGATCGAGCGCGGCTGCACCAGCTCGTCACCAATCTGCTCAGCAACGCCCGCGTGCATACGCCGGCCGGCGTCACCGTCACGACCGCGATCAAACGCGTGGGGGCCTTCGCCGAGCTCACCGTGACCGACGACGGGCCGGACATCGAGGCGGACCTCTTGCCGCACCTGTTCGAGAGGTTCGTACGCGCCGACAAAGCACGGACCCACGGGATCGGCGGTTGGGGCCTTGGGCTGGCCATCGTCGCGTCGATCGTGGAGGCGCACCACGGCTCGGTGACTGCCGCGTCGGCCAACGGTCAGACCGAATTTCGGGTGCGCCTCCCTCTTATCGACGATCCCACGGGCGACCGGTCGGAATTGCTGACGCGGTCGCTTCCGTAGACGATTCCACTTCCATCCGGCTCGGCACCTGATTTGTCGCGCTCATGCGACGGGAAGGTCGCGTCGTGATCACAATTCATGTGAATTCTCTTTGAAACATTTGCATTCAAATTGAAGTTCTTGAGTTCGACATGAATTTCCGGCAAGTGGCCGAAACCATTTTAGGGTGGTGACACGCGGGTCTTCCAG
>JBAPQQ010000473.1:0-3601 GCA_049280695.1 Mycobacterium sp. | reverse complement strand
GGCACCCAGTGCGCACAAGTGGCCGCGATCAAGGCCGACCCGAACTGGCACGGCGGCGACTACTACGGCACCGGGCGCGAACCCGTCGACGGCATGGACATCGCCCGGCGGTTCGCGCACCTGACCTACCGCGGCGAGCTGGAACTGGACCGGCGTTTCGCCAACCAACCGCAGGCGTCCGAGAAACCGCTGAGCGGCGGCCGGTACGCGGTGCAAAGCTATCTGGAGCACCAGGGCGCCAAGCTGGTCGACCGGTTCGACCCGGGCAGCTACGTGGTGCTCACCGATGCGCTCAGCAGCCACGACGTCGGCCGCGGCCGGGGCGGGGTGCCGGCGGCGTTGCGCCACTGCCCGGTGCCCGCGGTCGTTGGCGGCATCACCTCCGACCGGCTGTATCCGCTGCGGCTGCAGGAGGAACTCGCCCAGCTGCTGCCCGGCTGTGCCAACCTGAACGTGGTCGACTCGGTCTACGGGCACGACGGGTTCCTCATCGAGTCCGAGGCCGTGGGCGACCTGATCCGGCAGACACTCAAGCTCGCGTCATGACCGACCTGAGGCAGCAGCGGTCCCAGTCGTTCGGGGAGGAAGCCGCCGCCTACGAGCGCGGCCGCCCGTCCTATCCGCCGGAGGCCATCGACTGGCTGCTGCCAGGCGGCGCCCACGACGTGCTCGACCTCGGCGCGGGCACCGGCAAGCTCGCCACTCGCCTCGTCGAGCGCGGCCTGTCGGTGGTGGCCGTCGACCCGATCCCGGAAATGCTCGAGGTGCTTCGTGCTTCGCTGCCGGACACGCCCGCGCTGCTCGGCACGGCCGAGGACATACCCTTGCCCGCCGACAGCGTCGACGCGGTACTCGTCGCACAGGCCTGGCACTGGTTCGACCCGGAGCGCGCCGTTGCCGAGGTGGCCCGGGTGCTGCGTCCGGACGGGCGGCTGGGCCTGGTGTGGAACACCCGCGACGAGCGATTGGGCTGGGTGCGCGACCTCGGCCGGATCATCGGCTCCGAGCACGACCCGGCCGGCGAGCAGGTCGCATTGCCTGTTCCGTTCACCGACGTGGCTCGCCATCAGGTGGAGTGGACGAATTACCTGACGCCGCAAGCACTCATCGACCTCGTCGCGTCACGAAGCTACTGCATCACGTCCCCGGCCGACGTCCGGACGGCGATGCTGGACCGGGTGCGCGAGCTGCTGACCACCCATCCGGCGCTGGCGAACTCGACGGGCCTGGCGCTGCCGTACGTGACTGTGTGCATCCGCGCGACGCTGGCCTCTTAGAGCGCGCTCTTTCAGCGAGAACACACTTGTTGACGGTGATCGGCGCAAGTTTTTCCGTCAACAACTGTGTTCTCGGCGAGGCGAAGTCCTCGCGATTGTCGGATAGCCGTAACGGGTACCAGTGGGCGTGCGCTCACCTGGGCTCGTCATCATCGGGAGCGGCCCGGCGGGGTTGAGCGCGGCCGAGAGTTTCCGTGAGCGCAACCGCGAAGATCCGGTGCTCATGCTGACGGCCGACCCGGCGTTGCCCTACCAGCGGCCACCGCTCAGCAAGGACTTCCTGCGCGGTGACGCCGAGGCGGGGGACGCCCAACTGCATCCGGCGGAATGGTTCGCCGACAATGCCGTTGAGGTCGTCCGGTCTCAACCGGTCGACGCGATCGACGTCACGCAACACCTCGTGACGTCGCGGGTGTCGAGTTACCCGTACCGGTGGCTGGTGGTGACGACCGGTGCGTCGCCGTCCCCGATGCCGGTGCCCGGCGGCGACAACGCGCTGCAACTGCGATCACTGGCCGACGCGACGGTGTTGCGTGAGGCCACCTCGCGCGCCGGCGCGGCCGTCGTCATCGGGGCCGGGTTCATCGGCTGCGAGGCCGCGGCGTCACTCGCCATGCGCGGTGTGGCTACCACGCTCGTCGCACCCGACCCTGTTCCGCAGGCCAAGAGGCTGGGACGCGAGGCCGGCCAACGCATCACCGCGGTACTGACCGAGGTCGGTGTGGAATATCGGGGCGGGGTCAAGGTCGCCGAGATCGGCGGCCACGGCGTGCGCCTCGACGACGGGACGTCGGTCGGATGCGACATGGTGCTCGCCGCCACGGGCGTCGCCCCGCAGGCCGACGTGGCCGCCCAGGCGGGCATTGCGACGCGCGACGGCCGGATCGTCGTCGATGCGGGCATGCAGACGTCGGTGGAGAACGTCTGGGCCGCAGGCGATGTCGCGCTGGCGCAGAACAGCCTCGCCGGCCGCCGGATCGCGGTGGAGCATTGGCAGGATGCGATCGATCAAGGTGGGATCGCCGGTGCCGCCGCAGCAGGTGAGCGAGGCGAGTGGGATGGCGTGCCGGGTTTCTGGACGACGATCGGGCAAGCCACGTTGAAGTATCACGCCTGGGGGGACGGTTACGACACCTCCAGCCTCGTCCAACACGACGAGGGGTTCACCGTGTGGTACGAGTCGGATGGCGCGGTCGTCGGCGTGCTCACCCACAACGCCGACGACGACTACGGCCGGGGCGAAGAACTCATCCGCCGGCGGGCTCCGGTCCCGCGCTAGCCACCCCGGGCACGTGTGTTCGCTGCGCCACCGATGCGCCGGTGGCTGTGTCGAACACTTCGATCACGACATCGGAGTCCCGGTACCGGCCGATGTGATGTAGACCTGCGGTGTCCGAGATGACCTGGTGCACAACGTCGCCCGGCATCAGGTAGTCGGCCACCGGGTGACGCCAGTGCGCGGCGATCACCGTCGTGTCGGCAAGCATTCGACATTCCCGGCCCAGTGTGTCGCGCAGGTTCTGCGCGCTGAGGTAGTAGCCGACTTCGGAGAGCACCACCAAGTCGAAATCCTCACGGGGCCACGGCGCGTCCACGGACTGCCCCAGCAACTTCACCTGGTCGCGCCGGCCCGCGTCCTCGAGCCGTCGGCCGGTGGCGTCCAACGCCGCGGCCGCGACGTCGGTGGCCGTGACGCGCTCGCACCGGTGTGTCAACTGCTCGGTCAGCACGCCGACCGAACAGCCGGGTTCGAAGGCGTGCCGGTAGCGCGGGCGCGGCAACATCGCCAATGTGATCGCGTACTTGCGTTGCTCATACCAGCGACTGGCCAGCGACCACGGGTCGTCCGACGACGAGTACAGCCCCTCGAAGTAGCCGTCCGGCAGCCGGGTCACACGAACACCACCTCACCGACCGCCAGCAGCCGGTCGACGATCACCGGGGGCAGCACCGGACCGGCGTTTTCGCACGGCTCGAGCTGACTCGAGTAGCATTGCACCGCAACTCTCTTCGCCTCCATCGCGGCAGCGGTCAGAGATACGCGGCGAGCACGTTGCCACGGCACCGCGCCGTCGCCTGGGCTGGCCCAGTGCCACATCCACACCGGATACTCGACGTGAACCGCTTCTGTGCGGCGCGCCGCAGCCGCGGCCGCCCGGCCGACCGCCTCGTGGTCGGGATGGCCGTCGCCGCGCCACGTCGATGCACACCAGGTGCCGCGCGGCAAGGCGGCCAGCACCGCGGTGAGGCGATCGACGAGACGATGTTCGTGATGCGTGAGCTCGCCGTCGGGCAGCGCCAAGGAGATGGGCCCGGGCAGACCC
>JBAPQQ010000472.1:0-8388 GCA_049280695.1 Mycobacterium sp. | reverse complement strand
TCATCGCCAGCGGCGCAGCCCCGCGCCAGTGGCCGGGCGGCCCTGTTCCGGACGGGGTGCTGGTGCTGCGCACGGTCGAGGACTGCCTGGCCATTCGGGAACGACTCCGATCGCGTCCCCGGGTAGTGGTGGTAGGCGGCGGGTTCATCGGCGCCGAGGTCGCAGCGAGCTGCCGGCCACTGGGTCTGGACGTGGTGCTGGTAACGAAGAGCGCCGGCTTACTGCGGTCCGCACTGGGCGAGGAGATGGCGCAGCGCTGGGCGGAATTGCATCGTGCGCACGGCGTGGATCTGCGGGACGGCGTGGGCGTGGACGCAATCGTCGGTGGCGGGCGGGTGGAAGCGGTTCGACTCACCGACGGTTCGCAGCTTCCCGCCGATCTCGTGCTCGTCGGACTGGGGGTGACTCCTGCCGTCGGCTGGCTCGACGGATCGGGGTTGCGTCTGGACGACGGGGTGGTCTGCGACGCCACCGGTGCCGCCGACGGGTGCACCAATGTGGTGGCCGCAGGCGACGTCGCCCGCTGGTGGCATCCGCTGTACGAGCGCCACCTGCGGATCGAGCATTGGGAACACGCCGCTCGCCAGGGCGAAGTCGCGGCACGCACTCTGCTCGCTGGACCCCAGGGCGGCGACACATTCGACGAAGTGCCCTATTTCTGGTCCGACCAGTACGACGTCAAGTTGCAGATGCTCGGTCTCCCAACCGATTACGATGCCCTGGAAATCGTCGAAGGCGATCCGGACGAATGGCAGTTCGTCGCCGCGTACGGGCGCGCCGGCCACACCATCGCGGTGCTGGGAACGACCCCGGGCAGGGCGCACGCCTATCACGATGCGATCGCCGATCGTGCCGAGTTCCCACCGAAGCAGCCGGATTGACGACGGCGACCCGGTAACGAGTCGCCCTCACGCGATGGCGCGGGTGACCGCACCTTCGTAAGCAGTCCGCTGGTCCGGCGGCATGTCTGGGGGGAAGCCGACCACCACGTCTGTGACTTGGAAACGGTCTGGGACCTCGCCGGCGTACATCTCCGCCGTCCCCGGGCTGGGGAACTTGATGATCGAGATCGTGTCGGTCACGACCTTCTTCGTGCAGCCGAGTTGCGGGCACTCCGCCGAGGTGACGTCGCGCGGGTTCGGCGCCCGAAGGCCTGCGCTCGTAATGGCATGCAGCAGGTCTTCGACCGTCGCCGGGTTGAGGACGGCCGCACCGGGGCGTTGAGCGTGGCGCGCCGTGGAATTCGTATCGCAGGCATTGGCCGCGGCCAGGCTTGCGACTACGGCCACTGCGGCGACGAGACCGCGCCGGACCCGCCGTGATGTAGCGACGTGCCCGGTGGCGGTGTTCATGGCGCAATTATTATATCTTCGCAAAGAATGCGCGGACAGATCACCGTCCGGGCGGCGGCGACGGTTGCAGACGAACAACTGACTTAGGCAGGATGCAGGGCATGGCCTCGGCGCGAACGAGTCGGCAGTCTTCGGATCGGCCGTCGGCCGATCAGGTCGATGCGGTGCTGCGCGCTTCCCGTGCATTGGTCGGCATCGCCGCAGAGTCCATCGCAGACGTCGAAGACGTGGTGACCGTGCCCCAGTTTCGCGTCTTGGTCATGCTCCACACCCGGGGACCGCTGAATCTCGCCGCAGTCGCGGCCGGCTTGGACGTGAACCCGTCGAACGCGAGCCGCACGTGTGACCGGCTGTTGAAGGCCGGGCTGCTGGACCGGCGCGAGTCGGCAGAAGACCGCCGGAACGTGAACCTGACGCTCACCGATGCGGGCCGTCGGCTCGTCGAGAGGGTCACCAGGCACCGCCGAGTCGCGATCGAACGGGTGCTGCGCAAGATGTCGGCGTCCGAGCGTGACCGGCTTGCCAAGGCGCTGAGCGCGTTCGCGACGGCTGCCGGTGAGCCATCCGGCGACAACGTGCTCGCGCTCGGTTGGCATCCTCAGCGCTGATTTTATTTGCGTTTACGCAACGATTGCGGCTAGCATAGCGCCGGAGATATTCCGACCGGGCCGGCAGCCGGCCTCTGCAGAGGGGATGAAGGCCAATGAGGGTCGTGATCTGTGGGGCCGGTATCGCCGGGCTGACCCTGGCGAACCGACTCGCGGTGCTCGGTTTCGACGTCGTGGTGCTGGAGCGGTCGCCGGGCCCACGGCTGCAGGGCTACATGATCGACTTCTTCGGCCCCGGCTACGACACCGCCGGGGCGATGGGTCTGGTGGCGGCAATCGAGGACGTGGCGTACCCGATCGAGGGAGCGAGCCTGGTGGACGAGAGGGGTCGCAGGCGCGCGGGGGTGAGCCCCGCCCAGTTCACCGACGAGACGCTGCTCGATGTCATGCGCCCCGACCTTGAGCGCGTGCTGCGCGAGAGCCTGCCGCAAGCGGTCGACCTGCGATACGGGGTCGGTCCGCTGGCGGTGACCGACAACGGCGACTCGGTGCACGTCACCGTCGACGACGGTACGCAACTCGACGCCGACCTTGTGGTGGGCGCCGACGGGCTGCATTCGGCGGTGCGGCGAATCGTCTTCGGCGAGGAGTCGAACTTCCTGCGCTACATGGGTTTTCATACCGCGGCGTTCACGTTTGCCGATCCCGAGATCCGCGCCGCGGTGTCGGGCCGCTTCTGTCTGACCGACACCGTCGACAGGCAAATAGGTTTATATGCGCTGCGGGACGGTCGAGTCGCCGTCTTCGCGGCACACCGCACCGAGAATCCCGCCCTGCCCGACGACGCCCGGGCGGCTGTGCGGGAAGCCTACCGCGGGCTCAAATGGGTAGTGCCGCAGGTGCTTCGAGCCTGCCCGCCGGACGAGGAGATGTACTACGACCAGGTGGCCCAGATTGTGATGCCGAGTTGGAGCAAGGGCAGGGTCACGCTGGTGGGCGACGCGGGCTATGCGGTGTCGCTGCTTGCCGGTCAGGGCGCGTCGCTGGCCATGGCCGGCGCCTACGTGTTGGCCGACCAACTGGCTTCCGCGCCGACGATCGACCAGGCGCTGGCCGGTTACGAGCGGCTGTGGCGTCCGGTGGCCGAAGAGAAGCAGGAGACCGGCCGTTCGGGTGCGCGATGGTTCCTGCCCGCGTCAAAGACGCAGCTACTGATGCGCCGGGTGGTGCTGCGGATTGCGCGGCTGCCTCTTGTCGATCGTTTGATTCCGGCGACCCTGGTGGGCAAGCCCAGCACGTTGATCGTCGATCTGCACCGTGCTGGCACACGTCGACGTGCCGGGACACGACGGGCGGGCGCGTGATGAGCTCGATGGCGGCGAGCCGTCCGGGGGCGGTGATGCGACGGGTGTTCCGGGCGCCCATCCCCTTGTACGACGCAGGCCTCGGCTGGCTTCTGACCGAGCGGTTGCTGTGCCTGACGCACGTCGGCCGCAAGTCCGGGCGCGAGTACCGCACCGTGCTCGAGGTCGTCGGAACCAATCCGCCGGCGGGTGAGTTCATGGTCATCGCGGGCTTCGGTCCGTCGTCGGATTGGTACCGCAACATCGCGGCCAACCCGGGCCGCGAGGTGGTCGTCGGCCGGCATCGCTTCGCACCGCAGCACCGCGTGCTCGACGAAGCCGAAGCCGTGGACGTGATCGCGGACTACGAACGGCGCAACCACTGGATCGCGCCGGTCGTGCGTCTGCTCCTCGGCCGGTTGCTCGGGTGGCGCTACGACAGCAGCCGCGAGGCGCGGGAACGCTTGGTGCACCAGCTGCCGGTAGTGGCCTTTCGGCCACGAACAGAGCCCGGCGACCGGACCGGACAGGAGTGAATGTCGATGGCCCGCTTGACTTCGCGGCGCGAGCCCGGCGAGACCCCCGACTTCGAGAAGGTCAGCCTCGACCCGTCGCACTGGCGAATGGGTCGAATCTTAATGCTGTTGCAGGGCATTCTGATCGGAGCGCTCGGTGCAGTTGCGGTCGGCCGGGCAATCGCCGACTCGACCGAGCCGGCTGAGATCGCTCTGCTCGGTTTGCGAATCACGCTGCTGCACGGCAGCGTGCTGCTCGCATATGGGGCACTTGCATGTTTGGCGAGCCTGTCTCGGCGTGCCGCGCTCTGGTTCACCGCGCTGGCGGCTTCGCTCGGGTTCGCCATGGTCATCGTCTCTGCAGCGGCCGCCTACTACGATGCACCCGGTCCAATGGGGTTCGATCTCCGCGACACTCTGCTGTACGCGGTGCTCGCTGCATACAACATCGCTCTGATGATCTGGCTCAACGCAGACGCGATCGAGGGGCCTGCCTGGGTGCCGCGCAGGCGGCCGCGCAAGGCTGAGCCGTCAAACGCCGATGAGCAAGAACGTCTTTCGTAGCGTCGATGTCACACCAACACTCCAGCGCAATCATCGAATAATGCAATGATGTTTCGCGGCTATGACAGTTCGGCGGCGCGGCGAATTCCGCTGCCGCGGGGCCGGGCGTGGGCCGCATGGCTGCGCGAGAGCCCGGCGGCACTGGTAGCGCTCGCGATCGCGGTCGGCGTGGTTACCGGACTGGGCGCCGTCGCCTTCCGCTGGCTCGTCACGGCGTTCACCCGGATGTTCACCGGCTACGACGACTACTCGGCGCTGGGCCGCGTGCCCAGCTTGCACTTCCCGTGGCTGGGTGTCTGGTTCTTGTTGTTGGCGCCCGTGGTGGCCGGCGCCGTGTACGGACCGATCGTGCACAAGTTCGCTCCCGAAGCTCGCGGTCACGGTGTGCCGGAGGTGATGTACGCCGTCGGCCATCGCGGCGGCCGGATCGCTCCGCAGGTGACGTTGGTCAAGGCATTGGCATCCTCACTCTGCATGGGAGGGGGCGGCTCGGTTGGCCGCGAGGGCCCGATCGTGCAGATCGGCGCCGCGGCGGGTTCGACGCTCGCGCAGCTGTTGCGGCTGGACACCAGACGCGTGCGACTGCTCGTGGCCTGCGGTGCCGCCGGCGGGATCTCGGCGACGTTCAACGCTCCGCTTGCCGGTCCGTTCTTTGCGATGGAGTTGATCTTGCGCAACTTCGCCGCGGAGTCCTTCGGCGCGGTCGTGCTGTCCAGTGTCTCCGCGGCTGTCGTCGGCCGTGCGATGCTGGGCGATCACCCCTTCTTGTCGCTGCCGCTGTTCTCGGTTCGCAGCCCACTGGAGTACCTGCTCTACGGCGCTCTCGGGCTCGCGGTCGGAATGATCGGAGTGGCCTTCTCCAAAGTGCTCTATCTGGTGGAAGACGCATGCGACTGGCTCTGGCGCGGACCGGAATGGGCCCGTCCCGCGGTGGGCGGTATCGCGTTGGGGGCGTTGCTGATTGCGCTACCGCAGATGTACGGCGTCGGGTACCCGGTCCTGGAGAATGCGGTCGACGGGCACTACGTCATCGGGATGCTGCTGGTGCTGATGGTGGGCAAGATGTTCGCCACCAGTTTGACCATCGGCATCGGCGGTTCCGGCGGTGTCTTCGCCCCGACTCTGTTCGTCGGCGCCATGGCAGGCTCGGCGTTCGGCCTCATCGCGCATGGGTTGTTCCCGTCCGTCGTCGGGACCGCCGGCGCGTACGGGCTCATCGGCATGGGTGCGGCACTGGGCGGTGCGACCCGCGCCCCGATTACGGCGGTGATCATCCTCTTCGAACTCACCGGCGAGTATTCGATCATCCTGCCCTTGATGGCCGCCGTCGTGATGGCCTCGGGAATCGCGCATCTGCTGTCGAAGGAGACCATCTACACCGCAAAGTTGTGGCGCCGCGGCGTCACCGTCGATGCCACACCCATGGAGGTGCAACAGTTCGTTGCCGCCGATGTGGCACTTCCCGCTCCCGACCCACTGCATGACACGTGCCCGCTGTCCGCTGCAGCGGCAGCGCTCGCTTCGAATTCGCTCGGAATCCTGCCCGTCGTCACCGAAGACGGCCGGTACCGCGGATGCGTCACCTCCGAGGACGTGGCCGAGGCGCTGGACGAGGACAGCCCGCCGCAAACGGTGGCGGACATCGTGCATCCGGTGACCAACGTCGGCGTCGACGACCCCCCGCCGAGAATCCTTTCCGCGCTCGGCGGCCACGGCGGCACGGGGCTTCCGGTGGTGAACCGCGACAAGACCGCGCTCGTCGGATGGATCACCTACGAGACCGTCCTCGCGCGGATGCATCCCCCCGGCGGCGCCGATCGCACGGCCCGCTAGCTGTCGTGTTCTTCCGCGTCGGCCAGAGCGGCGGCGGTGAGAACAGTCACGGAGCCGTTTTGTTCGGATATGGCGAGCCCGACCCCGGCGGGCGTGAGGTGACCGTGCTGCCGCAGCGCGGCGTCCAGGTCGTCGCGCGTCAGCCCGTTGCGTCGCAGGTTGCGGTCGTTGATCTCGCCGTCGCGAACCAGTACCCGCAGTGGCGGATCGAGCAACCGCCGCAGCTTCGGGCGGAATCGAAGCCGCATGACGATGGCGTGCGCGACCATCAGCGTCAGAAGCGCTGCGGCGCCGACGAGTACCGAGGTGTCGGCCGCCGTGGCCGTCCGCCCGATGATCGCCCCCACGGCGACCGCGGTCACCCAGTCGAAGGGCGTGAAGTCGGCCAGTGTGCGCCGCTGGGTGAACCGGAAGGCCGTGGCGGCGGTGACGAACAACGCCAGCGCTTTCAGCGCGGCGAAGGCCGCCAGGTGCCAGTCACCGATGAGTGCGATTTCGATCCCGCTCATCGCGATCTCCCGTCTGTAGTCTGCTCGAATCAGCCCTGTGCGCCGGCCTTTTCGTCGACCAGCGGCTCGGCGCGACCACCCGGCAGATCGTCGGGGGGCTCAACACGCAACATCTTGGCTATCGGCACGTCGGTGGATGAATGCAGCACGATCGACAGCGCGATGGTGACCGCGACGACGTCGAAAACCAGCTCGCTGTCGGCTATCCCTGCCTGCAGGACGAGAAGCCCGTACACCACCGACGCGAAGCCCTTCGGCCCGAACCATGCCGCGGTGATTCGCTCGCGTCTCGGCAGGTGCGTCCGCACAAGTGACAGCATCAGTGCGGCCGGCCGGATCACGGCGATGACGAGCACCGCCAGAATCCAGTTGGACCAACCCAATCCGGCCAGCCGGTCGGGGGTGATCAACGCCCCGAAGACCAGAAGCGCGGCGAACTTGGTGAGTTCCGACAGGAGATCGCCGAAGGGCTGGAACTCTTCGGCGGCGACGTGGTCGAGGGTGGCCAGCGTCGACCCGGCGGCGAAGGCTGCCAGGTACGGGTTGGCGTGCGTGAGGTGGCAGCCCGCGTACACCACCAGCGCGATCGCGAGCGGTCCGAGGGGCTGCAGGTGCGGCTCCGCGGTCAGTATCTTCGTCCGCCACGCCAACGCCACAACGGCTGCCACCCCGACACCGAGTGCCAGCCCGAGCAACAGCTCCGTGCCGACCTGCACCACATGCGATCCGGCGCCCTGTGCGGTGGCCAGGAATATCATGACGAAGGGCAGGGCCAGCCCGTCGTTCAGGCCGGACTCCACATTGAGCAACCGGCGCAACCGATTTGGGATGTCGGAGCGCCCGACGATGGCCGCCGCGAACACCGGGTCGGTGGGGGACAGGATGGCTCCGACCAAGAATGCGGTGGGCCAGTTCAAACCGACGAGGAAGTGGGCCGGGACCGCGATCCCGACCATCGTGAGCGGCATGCCCAGGCCCAGCGCACGGCCCGACACCGACCAGGTGGCCCGCAGTTCCCGCATGTTGGCACGCTGGCCGTCGGTGAACAACACGGTGAACAGCGCGACGTCGGCGAGAGCGGCGACAATCGGGTCGTCGGCGCTGATGTGGTCGACTCCGAGGATTCCCGGCCCGAGTACCGCGCCGGCGGCCAGGAACATCAGCGCGCTCGACAGCACCGTTCGGGCCGCGACGCCGGAGAGCGACACGCTGACGAGAAGGATCACCCCGAATGCCAGGACAAGGCTCACTGCAACTCCGTCTCGGTTGTCGGTGGCCGCTACGCACGTGCCGGCCCGCTACATAGTCCCGCATAGTCCCGCGCCGGATCAGCCGGACGTTCGCCGGCCACGTGGTCGCGAGTCCGGCGGGTCATGCCCGGGAGGTCGCGGTCAGCCAGGTAGGCGGCATACGCACCTCGCTGCCGGTTTCATCGGATGCCGACGGGCAGCGGCAGCGCCCGGCAGAGGCGTTGCGCCACACCGTCCCGCAGTTTCATCAGCCGGTGATCCGACGCGCCCGGACTCGATGCGTCCAGGCGGGTGCGCCGCATCGCGACAAGGTCGGCGACGACGAACGCCAGTGCAGCGCCGACGTTGACGGTGGCGGCGCGGCGCCGGCTGTCGTTGTCGGTCACGAGGACGACGGCAGCCATCGAGGCTGCGTGGATACCGTCGACCACCGCCTCGAGCGCCAAGACGCACCGCGTCGGCTTGACCGCGCAC
>JBAPQQ010000471.1:0-6810 GCA_049280695.1 Mycobacterium sp. | reverse complement strand
GGTCCGGATGGTCAACTCGGGCACCGAGGCGACGATGAGCGCCGTGCGGCTGGCCCGCGGCTTCACCGGCCGGCCCAAGATCGTCAAGTTCGCCGGCTGCTACCACGGCCACGTCGACGCGCTGTTGGCCGACGCCGGCTCCGGGGTGGCGACGCTGGGCCTGCCGTCCTCGCCCGGCGTCACCGGTGCGGTGGCCGCGGACACGATCGTGCTGCCCTACAACGACGTCGGCGCCGTCGAGCGGGCGTTCGACCGCTTCGGCGGCGACATCGCGGCGATCATCACCGAAGCGTGCCCGGGCAACATGGGCACCGTCGCACCCCAGCCGGGCTTCAACGAGGCGCTGCGGCGCATCACCTCCGACTCCGGCGCGCTGCTGATCAGCGACGAGGTGATGACCGGATTCCGGGTCAGCCGGTCGGGCTGGTACGGGCTGGAGCCGGTGATCGCCGACCTGTACACGTTCGGCAAGGTGATGAGCGGCGGGTTGCCCGCGGCGGCGTTCGGTGGCCGCGCCGAGGTGATGGAGCGGCTCGCACCGCTGGGGCCGGTGTATCAGGCCGGCACGCTGTCCGGGAACCCGGTCGCGATGGCGGCCGGACTTGCGACGCTGCGCGCCGCCGACGACTCGATCTACAAGATGCTGGACTACAACGCCGACCGGCTGGCCGAACTCCTTCACGACGTCCTCGCCGAAGCCGGTGTGCCGCACGCCATTCCGCGAGCCGGCAACTTCTTGTCGGTCTTCTTCGGCGACCGCCCCGTCAACGACTTCGCCTCCGCCAAGGCCAGCCAGACGTGGCGCTATCCGGCGTTCTTTCATGCGCTGCTCGACGGCGGCGTCTATCCGCCGCCGAGCTCCTTCGAAACCTGGTTCGTCTCGGCGGCGTTGGACGAAGAAGCATTCCACCGCATCGAGGCGGCGCTGCCGGCCGCTGCCCGCGCAGCCGCGAAAGCCCCTCGCCCGGAGGCATGATGACCGAGACCACGACGGTGCACGTGATGCGTCACGGCGAGGTGCACAACCCCCACAAGATCCTGTACGGGCGGCTCGAGGGGTACAAGCTGTCCGACCGCGGCCGCGCTCAGGCCGACGCCGTCGCCGAGTCGCTGAAAGACAACGACATCGTTCTCGTCGTGGCCTCGCCGCTGCAGCGGGCGCAGGAAACAGCGGCACCGATCGCCGCGGTCCACGGTCTCGACGTGCTCACCGATCATGACCTCATCGAATCGTTGAATGTCTTTGAGGGACATCGGGTGTCACCGGGTGACGGCGCGCTGCGCGATCCGCGCAACTGGCGCTACCTGGTCAACCCCGTGAAGCCGTCCTGGGGCGAGCCGTACAAGGAGATCGCGGCGCGGATGACGACCGCCGTCGGCAAGGCGCGCGCCAAGGCGGCCGGGCACGAGGTGGTGGTGGTCAGCCATCAGCTGCCGGTGTGGACGCTGCGCCGCCACCTCGAGAACAAGCGCCTCTGGCATGACCCGCGACGCCGGCAGTGCAACCTCGCGTCGCTGACGTCGTTCGTCTACGACGACGACGAACTCGTCGACATCCGTTACAACGAACCCGCGGGACCGTAGTGGTGCGCCGAAACGGTATTCCGGGCGGTCTCTTCTCGAACTTTTCCGCCGTAGTTGTCGCGTCGGTGGTGGCGCTGGCGGTGGCGCTCGCGGGCTGCTCCACCGGCGACGACGCCGTCGCGCAGGGCGGCACGTTCGAGTTCATCGCACCCGGTGGACAGACGGACATCTTCTACGACCCTCCTGAAAGCCGACGGCAGCCCGGGCAGTTGGCCGGCCCGAGCCTGATGGACCCCGCGAAGACGTTGTCGCTGGACGACTTTCGCGGGCAGGTGGTGGTCGTCAACATCTGGGGGCAGTGGTGCGGGCCGTGCCGCGCCGAGGTCCCCGAACTGCAACAGGTCTACGACGCGACGCAGCCCGACGGTGTCGCATTCCTCGGCATCGACGTCCGCGACAACAACCGTGACGCCGCACGCGATTTCGTCATCGACCGCAAGGTCACCTACCCGTCGATCTACGACCCGGCGATGCGCACGATGCTCGCATTCGGCGGCAAATTCCCCACGACGGTGATCCCGTCCACGCTCGTGCTGGACCGCCAGCACCGCGTCGCAGCGGTGTTCCTGCGCGAACTGCTCGCCGAGGATCTCCTGCCGGTGGTGCAGCGACTGGCCGCCGAGCAGCCCGCGAATCCGGAAGCGCAGTGACGGGTTTCGCCGAACTCGCCGCCGCCGGGCCGCTGCTCGTCGCGATCGGCATCTCGGTCGTCGCGGGCCTGGTGTCTTTCGCGTCGCCGTGCGTGGTGCCGCTGGTGCCGGGCTATCTGTCGTATTTGGCCGCCGTCGTCGGCGCCGAGGAGCAACCCGGACAGCTGGCGGTCAAGACCGCACGGTGGCGCGTGGTGGGCTCGGCGGCCCTGTTCGTGGCCGGGTTCACGGCGGTGTTCGTGCTCGGCACTGTCGCGGTGCTGGGCATGACGACCACGTTGATCACCAATCAGGTTCTGCTGCAACGCATCGGCGGAGTGCTCACCATCGTGATGGGACTGGTGTTCGTCGGCTTCATCCCGGTGCTGCAGCGCCAGGCCAGGTTCACCCCGCGGCAGGTGTCCACTCTGGCGGGCGCGCCGCTGCTGGGCGCGGTGTTCGCGCTCGGCTGGACGCCGTGTCTCGGCCCGACGCTGACCGGCGTCATCGCGGTGGCGTCGGCCACCGACGGCGCCAGTGTCACCCGTGGCGTCCTGCTGGTGATCGCGTACTGCCTGGGCCTCGGAATCCCGTTCGTGCTGCTGGCCTTCGGGTCGGCGGGAGCCGTGCACGGCCTCGGCTGGCTGCGCCGCCACACCCGGGCGATCCAGATCTTCGGCGGTGTGCTGCTCATCGTGGTGGGGCTGGCGCTGGTCACCGGGGCGTGGAACGACTTCGTCTCCTGGGTGCGTGACACGTTCGTCTCCGACGTGAGGCTGCCGCTGTGACCCCACCACCCCCGCGAGCAGACGCGGAATCGCATTACCAAGGGGCGAATCGTGCGATTTGGCGTCTGCTCGCGCAGAAGGGGCGCAACACCTGGCGGGCGCTGACGTCCATGGGCACCGCGCTGGTGTTGCTGTTCCTGCTGGCGCTCGGCGCGATGCCCGGTGCGCTGCTGCCGCAACGGAACCTCAACGAGGCCAAGGTCGCCCAGTACATTGCCGACCATCCGCGGCTCGGGCCGTGGCTGGACCGGCTGCAGGCCTTCGACGTGTTCTCCAGCGTCTGGTTCACGTCCGTATACGTGCTGCTGTTCGTATCACTGGTCGGCTGCCTGCTGCCCCGGATGGTCGACCACATCAAGAATCTTCGGGCAACACCGGTTCCTGCGCCGCGCAACCTCTCCCGACTGCCCAAGCGCGCCCGGCACGAGGTCGGCGCCGAGCCCACCGCGCTGGCCGCGACCATTGACGGCAAGCTGACGGGCTGGCGTCGCGTCACTCGCCAGGATGGCGACGCCACCGTGCTTTCGGCCGAAAAGGGCTATCTCCGAGAGTTCGGAAACCTGGTGTTCCACTTCTCGCTGCTGGGCCTGCTCGTCGCGGTTGCCGCGGGAAAGCTGTTCGGCTACGAGGGCAACGTGATCGTCATCGCCGACGGCGGGCCGGGCTTCTGCTCGGCGTCCCCGGCGGCCTTCGATTCGTTCCGTGCGGGCAACAGCGTCGACGGCACCTCCTTGAGCCCGATCTGCCTGCGCGTCAACGACTTTCAGGCCCACTACCTGCCGAGCGGTCAAGCCACCTCGTTCGCGGCCAACATCGACTACCAGGCCGGCGACGACCTGGCTGCCGGCACCTGGCGGCCATACCGGCTCGAGGTCAACCACCCTTTGCGCATCGGCGGAGACCGAATCTACCTGCAGGGCCACGGATATGCGCCGACGTTCACGGTGAAGTTCCCCGACGGGCAGACCCGCACGCAGACCATCCAGTGGCGTCCCGACGACCCGCGCACGCTGCTGTCCTCGGGCGTCGTGCGGTTCGACCCGCCGGGCGGCACCTACCCCGACGCCGCCCAGCGCCGCAAGAACCAGATCGCGATCCAGGGGCTCTTCGCGCCCACCGAGCAGCTCGACGGGGCGCTGCTGTCGTCGAGCTTTCCCACGCTGGACGACCCCGCGGTCGCCGTCGACATCTATCGTGGCGACACCGGCCTGGACACCGGCAAGCCGCAGTCGCTGTTCACGCTCGACCCCAGCCTGATGCATCAGGGCCGGCTCACCAAAGCTGCGCGGGTCAACCTGCGCGCCGGCCAGCAGATCCGGCTCGACGACGGCACCTACGTGCGTTTCGACGGCGCGGTTCCGTTCGTGAACCTGCAGGTGTCCCACGACCCTGGGCAGACCTGGGTGCTGGTGTTCGCGTTGACGATGATGGCCGGGCTGCTGGTGTCGCTGGTGATCCGGCGGCGCCGGATCTGGGTGCGGATCACGCCGGTGTCGGCCGGTACGGTGAAAGTCGAGTTGGGCGGCCTCGCGCGCACCGACAATTCCGGGTGGGGCGACGAGTTCGAGCGGCTGGTCACGCGGCTGCTCGCCGACGTGGAGGTCGCCGAACCGATGAAGGAGAAGGTGTCGTGAACGTCCAGCGAGAAGCGAAGGCGGATCGCGCATGACGGTCCAGCGAGAAGCGAAGGCGGATCGCGCATGAATACCGAGCACGTCGACGTGACGCTGGCCACCTATTCGGACTGGGCGTACACGTCGTCGATTTTGGTGCTGGTCGGCGCGCTGCTGCTGCTGGCCTTCGAGTTGGCGTACAGCCGCAGCCGCAAGGCAGAGCAACGCGACCTGGTGACCGCCGGCGCCATCCCCGACAGTGCCACCCCCGACGTCGTCGACGAAACGCCGCCCCGCCCGTTCGACGAGCGTGTCGGCGGCGCCGGTCTCGCCCTGGTGTACGTCGGCATCGGGCTGTTGCTGGCATGCGTCGTGCTGCGCGGATTCGCGACCATGCGGGCGCCGTGGGGCAACATGTACGAGTTCATCAACCTGACGTGCCTGTCGGGGTTGGTGGCGGCGGCCGTCGTGCTACGCCGCGCGCAGTACCGCCCGTTGTGGGTGTTCGTGCTGCTGCCGGTACTCGTCTTGCTGACGATCTCGGGCCGCTGGCTGTATGCCACCGCCGCTCCGGTGATGCCGGCGCTGCAGTCCTACTGGCTGCCGATCCACGTGTCGGTGGTGAGCCTCGGCTCCGGGGTGTTCCTGGTGGCCGGAGTAGCGAGCATGCTGTTCCTGCTCAAGATGTCGAAGTTCGGCCGGCCGGAGTCGACGGGCACGGTGGCCCGCATCGTCGCGAAGCTGCCGGACGCTCAGACACTGGACCGGATCGCTTACCGCACAACGATTTTCGCGTTTCCGGTGTTCGGCTTCGGAGTGATCTTCGGTGCGATCTGGGCCGAGGAGGCGTGGGGCCGGTACTGGGGCTGGGACCCCAAGGAGACGGTGTCGTTCATCGCGTGGGTGGTGTATGCGGCCTATCTGCACGCACGCTCCACAGCGGGCTGGCGGGACAGGAAAGCGGCCTGGATCAACGTCGCCGGATTCGTCGCCATGGTGTTCAACCTGTTCTTCATCAACCTGGTCACGGTGGGCCTGCACTCGTACGCCGGAGTCGGCTAGATACGCGCTAGGGTCGGGGCGGGTAGGTCGAGCAACGAAGGGGACAACGCGTGCCTGACACCGGCGGCTTTCGCGCACAGCAACGCTTCAACGAGCCCACCACCGGACCCGTCCGGCCCGTCAACAACGGCCGCCACAGCCAGCCGCCGCCGGAGTGGAGCGCCGCGACGCCCCCGACCGGCTTTCCGCAGCCTGCGCCGCCCATCTGGCAGCCGCCGCCGGCGCCTCCGACCTCCGACGAGCTGACCACCGCGGAGCTGTTGCACCCGGCCAAGCCGGCGCCGTCGAGCGGCTGGCGCAAATGGCTCTATCTGGCCTCGGGCAAGACCGTCAATCTCGGCGAGAGCCCGAGGGACGCGCACCGCAAGAACCTGCAAGCCCAGGTCAACCGGCCGTTGCAGGGCTGCTATCGCATCGCGCTGTTGTCGCTGAAGGGCGGTGTCGGCAAGACGACGATCACGGCCGCGCTCGGCGGCACGTTCGCGTCGATCCGGGGCGACCGCGTCGTCGCCGTCGACGCGAATCCGGACCGCGGCACGCTCAGCCAGAAGGTGCCGATGGAGACCCCGGCCACGGTCCGGCATCTCCTGCGCGACGCCGAGGGCATCGAGCGCTACATCGACGTCAGGAGATACACGTCGCAGGGGCCCAGCCGCCTGGAGGTGCTGGCATCAGAAAGCGATCCCGCGGTGTCGGATGCGTTCAGCTCCGAGGACTACACCCGCGCGGTCGACATCCTCGAACGCTTCTACAGCCTGGTGCTCACCGACTGCGGGACCGGGCTGATGCATTCGGCGATGTCGGCGGTGCTGGCCAAGGCCGACGTGCTGGTGGTGGTCAGTTCCGGATCCGTCGACGGGGCCCGCAGCGCGTCGGCGACCCTGGACTGGCTGGACGCCCACGGGCATCAGGACATGGTGCGCAACTCCATCGCGGTGGTCAACGCGGTGCGGCCCCGGTCAGGCAGGGTGGACCTGCACAAGGTGATCGACCATTTCGCCCGGCGCTGCCGGGCCGTGCGGCTGGTCCCGTTCGACCCGCATCTGGAGGCTGGCGCAGAAATCGACCTCGACCGGCTCAAGCCGCAAACGAAGGAGGCGCTGGTCGAATTGGCTGCGGTAGTGGCCGACGGCT
>JBAPQQ010000470.1:0-1550 GCA_049280695.1 Mycobacterium sp. | reverse complement strand
CTCGACCACAGTGCGCTGCTTCCGGCGATCGTGTTCGTGTTCTCCCGCGCGGGCTGCGACGCGGCGGTGGGCCAGTGCCTGCGGTCGTCGCTGCGGCTGACCGACGACGACGAGCGCGCCCGCATCGTCGAGGTGATCGACCGGCGCACCGCGGACCTGTCCGACGCCGACCTCGTCGTGCTGGGTTATCACGAATGGCGGGAGGGCCTGGTGCGGGGCATCGCCGCGCACCACGCCGGAATGCTTCCGATTTTCCGCCACACCGTCGAGGAGTTGTTCACCGCCGGGCTGACGAAGGTGGTGTTTGCGACGGAGACGCTGGCGCTGGGCATCAACATGCCGGCGCGCACGGTGGTGCTGGAGCGGCTGGTGAAGTTCAACGGCGAACAGCACCTTCCGCTGACACCAGGCGAGTACACGCAGCTGACCGGCCGGGCCGGCCGGCGTGGTATCGACATCGAAGGGCACGCGGTGGTGCTGTGGCAACCCGACGTGGACCCTGCCGAGGTGGCCGGGCTGGCGTCCACCCGGACGTTCCCGCTGCGCAGTTCGTTCGCGCCGTCCTACAACATGACCATCAACCTGGTATCCCAGATGGGACCGCAACAGGCCCACGAGCTGCTGGAACGCTCGTTCGCGCAGTACCAGGCGGACCGGTCGGTGGTCGGGCTGGTGCGTGCCACCGAGCGCAACGAGAAGCTGATGCGCCAGCTTGCCGACGAACTCGGCGACGAGGCCGTGATCGAGTACGCCCGTCTGCGCGCCAAACTCGGCGAGCGCGAGCGGGCGCAGGCGCGCTCGTCGCGGCTGCAGCGCCGACAGGCAGCCAACGACGCGCTGTCGTCGCTGCGCCGCGGTGACATCATCTCGATCACTCACGGTCGGCGCGGCGGGCTTGCGGTCGTACTCGAGCCCGACCGCGACCCGACGGACCCTCGGCCACTTGTGCTCACCGAGAACCGTTGGGCGGGAAGGATTTCCTCGGCGGACTACTCCGACGCCGCGGCCCCGCTGGGGTCGATGACGTTGCCGAAGCGCGTCGAGCACCGGCAGCCGCGGGTGCGTCGCGACGTGGCGTCGGCGCTGCGCTCGGCCGCGGAGGGGCTGACGGTTCCCAGCCGAAGGCGCCGGGGCGACGAGGTCTCTCACGACAACGCCGAAGTGCGGATGCTGCGCGACGAGATCCGTCATCACCCGGCCCATCGCATCGGCGACCGGGAGGCAAAGATGCGGGTCGCCGAGCGCTACCTGCGGGTCGAGCGGGAGAACGAGCAGTTGCGCCGCAAGGTCGCGGGGGCCACGAATTCGCTGGCCCGCACGTTCGACCGGATCGTCGGTCTGCTCACCGAGCGCCGGTACATCAGGGGAGAGTCGTCCGACGGCGCATTGCGGGTCACCGACGACGGCCGGCTGCTGGCCCGGATCTATTCCGAAAGCGACCTGTTGGTGGCCGAGTGCCTGCGCGGCGGGGTGTGGCACGGCCTCGATGCCGCCGAGCTCGGCGGTGTCGTGTCTGCGGTGGTGTACGAATCACGCGGAGGCGACGGGTC
>JBAPQQ010000469.1:0-6942 GCA_049280695.1 Mycobacterium sp. | reverse complement strand
TTCTGGAAACGGTCCGCGAATGCCTGCAGGACGTCTACGACGTGCCGGCCCTCACCGCGCTGATGACGCGCATCGAGCAGCGCCGGGCGCGGGTCGTCGACGTCGAAACGCCCACACCGTCGCCCTTCGCCGCGTCGCTACTGTTCGGCTACGTCGGCGCGTTCATGTACGAGGGCGACGCGCCGCTGGCAGAGCGGCGCGCGGCCGCCCTGGCACTGGACACGACGTTGTTGGCCGAACTGCTGGGCCGCGTCGAGCTGCGGGAGCTGCTCGACCCCGAGGTCGTCGCGGCCACGCACCGCCAGCTGCAGCATCTCAGCCCGGACCGGCTCGCACGCGACGCCGAAGCAGTGGCCGATCTGCTGCGTCTGCTCGGGCCGCTGACGCAGGAAGAAGTCGCTGAACGCAGTACCGCCTCGGACGCGGGCGGCTGGCTGGAGGGGCTGCGCAGCGCCCGACGGACCGTGGCGGTGTCGTATGCGGGACGGACGTGGTGGACGGCCGTGGAAGACATCGGCCGGCTGCGCGACGGCGTCGGCATCGCGGTTCCGCCCGGCGTGGCGGTGAGCTTCACCGAGCCGGTGGCCGACCCGCTGGCAGAGTTGCTCGGGCGCTACGCACGCACCCGCGGGCCGTTCACCACCGCCGGTGCCGCGGCGAGATTCGGGCTCGGCCTGCGGGTGACTGCCGACGTGCTCGGCCGGCTGGCACTCGACGGCAAGCTGGTGCGCGGCGAATTCACCGCTACCGCAGAAGAATCCGGGCAGTGGTGCGACACCGAGGTGTTGCGGATGCTGCGGCGCCGGTCACTGGCCGCGCTGCGCGCTCAAGTCGAGCCCGTCAGCACAGCCGCCTACGGCCGCTTCCTACCGGGCTGGCAGCAAGTCGGCGCCGCCGCCCCGTCCGGCCTCGACGGCGTGGCCGCGGTGATCGAGCAGCTCGCCGGGGTGCCGGTGCCGGCGTCTGCCCTGGAACCTCTGGTCCTCGGTCCGCGGGTCCGCGGCTACCAGCCGGCGATGCTCGACGAGCTGCTCGCGTCCGGTGAGGTGCTCTGGTCGGGCGCCGGCGCGATCTCGGGCAGCGACGGCTGGATCGCGTTGCACATGGCCGACACCGCGCCGCTGTCACGGCAGGCGCCGGCCCAGATCGAGTTCACCGACCGGCACCGGCTGATCCTCGACATCCTCGGCGGAAGCGGTCGGGCCGGCGGAGGCTTCTTCTTCCGGCAGCTGGCCGACCGCGGACGTGAGGAGCAGATTGGACACCCGTTCGACGACCACGAGCTGAAAGCCGCGCTGTGGGAACTCGTCTGGGCCGGATGGGTCACCGGCGACACGTTCGCACCGGTGCGGGGGCTGCTCACCGGAACGGGTCGCCGTTCCGCACCCGCTCACCGGCAACGGCGACGTGCGCCGCGGCTCAGCCACTACAGCGTCGCCCACGCCGCCACCAGGAGCGCAGACCCCACCGTCGTCGGCAGATGGTCAGCACTGCCGGTCCCCGAACCGGAGTCCACAGTGCGAGCACACTTTTCGGCAGAACTCCTGCTCGGCCGCTACGGCGTGCTGACCAAAGGCAGCGTCGCGGCGGAGGGACTGCCGGGCGGGTTCGGCACTCTGTACAAGGTGCTGACCGCTGTGGAAGACGCGGGCCGCTGCCAGCGCGGCTATTTCGTCGAATCCCTGGGCGGCGCGCAGTTTGCGGTCGCGTCGACCGTCGACCGTCTGCGTTCGCATCAGGACAGCGTCGACCCCGAACGGCCGGCCTATCAGGCCGTCGCGCTGGCCGCCGCCGACCCGGCGAACCCGTACGGCTCGGCACTCCCGTGGCCGAAATCCGCATCCGACGACAGCGCGCGCCGGCCGGGCCGCAAGGCCGGTGCGCTCGTCGTGCTCGTCGACGGAGACCTGGTGTGGTTCCTCGAACGCGGCGGCCGTTCGCTGCTGAACTTCTCCTCGGACCCCGAGGCCCATCGCGCTGCGGCCGGTGCGTTGGCCGAGTTGGTCGCGGACGGGCGCATCGCGGGGGTGCTCGTCGAACGAGTCGACGGCGTGCCCGTCCTCGAGCCGGCGCAGGCCGGTGACCGTGGGCTGGTGGTGGCCGCACTCGCCGACGCCGGTTTCGTGCGAACGCCGCGCGGCTTGCGGCTCAGAAGCTGACCGGCGCCGGCGCGAAGAGCGGATAACACCGATGCCTGAAGGCGACACCGTTTGGCACACCGCGGCCAAGCTGCGCGACGGCCTGGTGGGCAAGACGCTGACCCGCTGCGACGTACGGGTGCCCCGCTTCGCGACCGTCGACCTGACGGGCCACACCGTCGAGGAAGTTCTCAGCCGCGGCAAGCACCTGTTCATCCGGGTGGGCCCGGCGAGCATCCATTCGCACCTGAAGATGGACGGCAGCTGGCGGGTCGCGCCCAAGAGCCGCGGGGTGCGCCGCAACGATCATCGGGTGCGGATCATCGTGGAGGCGGACGACGTTCAGGCAGCGGGCATAGATCTCGGTCAGCTCGAGATCCTCGCCCGCGACGGCGACATGTCGGTGGTGGCACACCTCGGCCCGGATCTGCTCGGTGCCGACTGGGACGCAGCGCGGGCAGCCGAGAACCTGGCTGCCGACCCCGACCGGCCGATAGCGGCCGCGCTGCTCGACCAACAGGTGATGGCCGGCGTCGGCAACGTGTACTGCAACGAATTGTGTTTCGTCTTCGGCGTCTTACCCACGGCGCCGGTGTCCCGGCTCGCCGATCCGCTGCGGGTGGTGTCACGGGCACACGACATGCTGATGGCCAACCGCGCCCGGTGGAACCGCACCACCACCGGAGATCGCCGGCACGGCAACGAACTCTGGGTCTACGGCCGCGCCGGCAAACCGTGCCGGCGCTGCGGCGCGCTGATCGAAACCGATCCTCGCGCCGATCGTGTCACGTATTGGTGCCCACGCTGTCAGGGTTAGCGCCGTGCGCTGCCTGGTGCTCGTGCAGCGCGCGCGCAATCTCCCTCTCCAGGGTGTTGAGCGTCGACTTGTCCATCGGAACGATCGACTTGGTCACCGCGCCGGTGAGGTCACGCTCGGCGAACACCAGACTGCTGGGAGGCACCAGGGCAACCACCGCACCCGTACCGGCCTCCAGGGCGCGGCTGATCTCGTGCCGCAGACCGATCTTGACCTCATGGCTAGCGAAGGCCGCCACCAAGGCGCCCGCGGCCGCGCCGAGCAGTATCGAACCCATGATCGGCGGCGCGAAGAACCCCACCAAGATGCCGATCCCGGCGCCGAAACCGGCGCCTTTCAACCCGAGGTGGTTGCCGAGTTCGACCACGGTCGGGGTGCCGTCCGCATCCCTGGTGAGCAGCGCAGCGCCCTTCACCAGGAACCGTTCGTGTTCCACTTCTTCGGTGAGCTTGGCGAAATCGCGTCGGGCGATCTCCAGATCTCGATAGCCGGCCACAATGACCAGCTGGTGTTCTTGGTGAAGGGCCTTCTCCTCGTCCATGGCGTCATCTTCCTCGCTGAGCGGCCGCCGGAACAGGGGCAGAAGGCCCAAGGTGCCAGGGCATTACGTCGTCAGCCGCCGAACGGGTCGGGATGCGCACCGATGTAATGCTCGACGGATTGCGGAGGCGCGCCGGTGAGCCTTTCGAAGTCGTCGCTCATCCGGTTGTAGCGGTCCTCGTGGTGCAGCCTGGCCATCGTGGCGATGTGTTGCTGAACGTGGTCGGGCAGACCCGACACTCGCAGAAACCGGCGGATCCATTCATCGTAGGGAATGTCCTCCGCCGTCACCGGCCTGTCGAGTGCCCGCGAGTAACGCGCGGCCAACTCGTTGATGTCGAGCAGCTCCGGACCGGTGAGCTCGTAGACGTGCCCGACCCGATCGGAGGGATCGAGCAGCAACTCGGTGACCACCTGCGCGACGTCGACGGCAGCGATCGGCGACGTACGGCCGGTGCCGAACGGCAGCGGCAGGACCCCCTGCTCGCGCACCGACCGGCGGGCGAGCAGCGTGAACAGCGGATTGTCGAGAAAGACGGTCGGGCGGATATGCACCACCGGCACTCCCGACCAGTTCATGACCTGTTCGGACAGCCAGTGCAGCCACTGCTGGAAAGATTCGCCCGTGCTGGTCAATGTCATCTGGGAGACCGTCATCTGCGACATGTTCACGATCACGTCGAACCCGCCCGCCTCGCGAGCCGCCGCGCAGACGATCGCGGTGGCCTCGAGGTAGTCCAGCGACACGCTCATGTTGAAGAACGCCCGCTCGACTCCGGCCATCGCGTCGTAGACGCTGCCCGGGTCAGTGAGGTCCCCGATCACCACCTCGGCACCGAGCTCGCGCAGCCGGTGCGCGCGGGCATCTTCGCGACGAACCATGGCCCGCACCTGTTCCCCCTTGCCGAGAAGCATCTCGACGACCCAGCGACTGACTCCGCCGGACTTTCCGGCCGCCCCCGTAATCAGATACATGCCTTCAAGTTAGTCGCCGCAGGCCACCGACGGGCGATCACGTCGCCGCGGTCCGGCGCCCCGGCGGACGAAGATTCGACGACGAGGATGGCGTCAGGTTTCTCCGAAGCGGATAGGATCTCCGGTTCGTATCACCCCGGGACGGTCCACGTCGGCATACCAACCGGCGCAGGGCAATTCGCCGCTGACCGCCGTGATCGTGCGCAGGATGTCCGGGTCGTGCCGAAGGCCGGGCGCAGCGAGCGTCGTCATCACGCAACGCGGCGTCGGGCCGACGACACGCGCAAGCGCTTCCGCGCCGATGTGCAGGTCACCGCGCAGCCATTGCTGCTCGCCGGCCGACTCCTCCCCCACCACGAGAACGTTCGGCCGCATCCGCCGCGGGTCCCAGTCGCCGGCGGGGTATTCGGCCGCCAGCCTGCGCAGCGTGCCGGCCTCCAGCAAGTGAAGCCCGGCGAGATCGAGCATGGCACCCGGCGCCGTGAGGCCTGTGCCCGCGGAAGCGGTGGCGACCAGGCGCACCTCACGGCCCAGCAACTCGGAGGTCCGCCGGGCGAGCTCCGCATCGTCGTCTCGCACCGAACTTCCGTCCGGGAAGCGCACCGCGATCGGTGGCGACGGGCGGTCTTCGGTGGCCGCCGACAAGAACCGTGCCCGGCAGTTGAGCAGAGCGCCAAAGCTTTTGGCCCGCTTTGCGCTCACCAGCTTGCCGGTCTGCACGTCGACGAAGCCGTACGCGCGGTCGCCGAGGACGCCGCTGGGGCCGAGTTGCAGCTCGGCTACTTCTTCGCCGAGCATGGACTTGACCGGATAGCGCCAGAGCCGGCCGACGGACATCGTGGGTTCAGATCTGCTCATGTTCGAAATCTCGTGACTGCCTCACCGTCCCAACACATCGTCGTGGTCTGGTACCGCCCGTATCCTGCCACTCGAGCGCGCGGACCTCCCCGGCGCATGTCAGTGCCCCCTTTGGCATGCGACCCGGTTGTCGTGGTGTGCGTGCGTGGACTTCCGTCCCTGGACTACGCTCGCGGCGGATCAGCAATGGAAGCAGCTCGGATCGCGGTACAGGAGCACGGAATCGCCGTTCAGCCGGTGGCTCCGGTGTTCTCGTACGCTCGCAGTCGTGCTGAACGCGTCAACCCCGTCGACGGGCCCGCAATCCAATCACGGCCGCTGCAAAGGAGATTCGTCAACTTGGTCGGCTTGTCGCCGGAGGAAGCGGCGGTACGGGTGTTGAAAGCGCCCGTTCCCCGACCGTCGGTCCGCAGCCGATGCGTGCGATGCTCGTCGTCGGGGCTGCCGTGTCGGTGAGCCTCGACGACTGGTACTTCGAGATCATCGAAAAGGAGCTCAGTGTCCTCGCTGCAATGCGCGACGAGGCAGTGCAGCGGATCGCGAATCGGGTCGTGAGCCTGTCTGCCGCCACCATTGACGAGCTCGCGGCACAGGTCAAAGAACTGCGCCGCGCGGAAGATCTGAGCTGACCATCGCACTCCCCTAGACCGGCAACCGGGGAACGCCCCTTCGAATTCGAACCCCCGCGAACGTCGGAGATTTGTTGACCAACGGCGTTCCCCTGTTGCCACCCCTTCAGCCGCAAGCTGGTCAGGACGGCATTTGACTGATACGTCAATTTGCTGCGTCTCTTTACCGACCCAGCCGGCCGGAGTACTGTTGCATTTCGTCCATCGAGCGGGGGTCGGGCGGGTCGGCGCTGGTTCACTGCATTGCGGTGGCCAGCGCCACCTGCGTTCCCGGAAGAACGCGCCGGCTGACGAATCGTCGCTGTGCACCGGTACGCGGGTCGTCGAACTCGATACTGTAGGCGAGAAGCTGCATCGGCGTTGAGAAGTCGTCGGCGGCGACGTCGACAACGTTGGGATACAACGGATCTCCGTCGATCGGTAGGCCCAGTGAGGCCATGTGCACTCGCAGTTGATGTGTGCGGCCGGTGCGCGGAGTGAGCCGGTACAGGCCACCTTCCAACGGCTCCACCAGCGTCTCGGCGTTGGGTGTGCCAGCTTCGACACCCGCCTGTAAGGTCCCGCGCCGCTTGACGATTCGGTTACGCACAACCAGTGGCAGCCCCGCGACTCGCCGCCCGGACGAGCGCGCCAGATAAGTCTTGCGCACCAGCGATTGTGCGAACAGCGACTGGTAGCGTCCGCGCAGTTCGCGACGCGTGGTGAACAGCAACACGCCGGCGGTCAACCGGTCGAGCCGGTGCGCCGGGCTCAGCTCGGGCAACTCCAGGTCGCGCCGCAGCCGCACCAGCGCCGTCTGGGCGACATGGCGGCCCCGCGGCGTCGTCGCGAGGAAGTGGGGCTTGTCGACGACAACGATCGCGGCGTCGCGGTACAGCACCGGGATGTCGAACGGCACCGGCACTTCGTCGGCGAGTTCGCGGTAGAAGTAGACGTGCGAGCCGGCCGGCATCACGCTGGCGTCGTCGAGCACGGTGCCGTCGGC